>NZ_CDXDOS010000042.1:0-20534 GCF_978021245.1 Frankia sp. CoBUL1 | reverse complement strand
GCTGAGAGGAAGAACGTGTGATCCGTATTCGCCGAATGCTGCCGCTGCCCGTCGCTGCCGCGATGATCATTCTGACCGCGTGCGGCGGCGGTGGTGACGCGAGCCCGGCAGACCCCGCGGAGAGCCTGCGCCCCACGGCCCGCCCAGCCGACGCCGGCGTCGACAACGTGGCGGGCGCCAAGGCGTCGCCCGCCTGCGTGGCCCAGGTCAAGACGCTGCGGATGTCCGCCGTCGGCACGCTCAACGACGTCGCGAAATCCGGCAAGGCCTATCTGGAGAAGGCGCATCCCGGCCTCACCGTGGACCTCAACACGAGCGCGCCGGACTACACCTCCCTCGTCCAGCAGATCAGCGCCGACCGCTCGGCCGGCCGTTCCGTCGACGTGGCGGTCGCCGGCTTCGACCTGCTCCCGACCTTCGCCCGGGACCTCGGCGCCCAGGAGCTCTCCCCGCGCCTGCTGCGCGCGTCCTACGACCAACGGCTGGTCGGCCTCGGGCAGGTCGCCGGGAAGCAGATCGGTATTCCCCAGCAGGTGTCGTCTCTGGCCCTGGTCTACAACCTCGACGTGCTGCAGAAGGCCGGCGTCGATCCGGCGACGCTGGGCACGACCGACGGGGTGATCGCCGCCGCTGACAAGATCAAGGCTTCGGGTCAGAATATCCAGCCCCTCGACCTGCCGACCGGCCAGCAGTTCGGGCAGTGGATCCTCAACACCCTGGCCAGCTCCAAGGGGACGCCGATCCAGGACGCGAACGGTCGGCCCGCCCTGAACACCCCGGCGGCCCGCGAGGCCGCCGCGTTCCTCGCGAAGGCCGCGAGCTACGGTACGCACTCCGCCGATCCGACCCAGCAGGGCCTGCTGCGGTTCGGCATCCGCCGGCAGACGGCGATGACCGCCGTGACGGTGGCCTCCGTGGCCGGCGGGCTGAAGTTCATCGCGGGGCAGGGGACGAAGGGTTTCCGGGCCGGCGCGGTCCCGTTCCCGACTCTGCCCGGCGGGACCCAGCACCCGGTCGCGGGCGGCAACGCGCTGACGGTCCTGTCCACCGATCGCTGCCAGCGGGAGATGGCGACCGAACTGGTCGTGTCGCTGCTTTCGCCGGACGTCGTGGCCGCGAGCACGGAGGCGTTGAGCTACATCCCGGTGGATACTCAGGCCGTCAGCCAGCTCGGGTCGTTCTACGCGACCTATCCGCAGCTCAAGCCGTTCAACGCGCTCATCCCCTCGCTGGTGAAGGCGCCGGCTTGGAGCGGGGCCTGCGGCGGGGAGGTCCCGAGCGCGATCTCGGACCAGGTGCAGCGCATCCTCAAGGGCGAGGACCCGGTCAGGGCCCTCGCCGCGGCCCAGAGCCAGGCTGTGGAACTCACCCGTTGACCGGCGGACGCCGCGGGAGAGACCGATGACCCGGATCACGGAACCGGCCGACGGACCCGCCGTGGTGACGGCCGCCACCACGGGGGTGCCGATCGAGATCGACGGGCTGGGCCGGTCGTTCGGCCCGGTCCATGCGCTGCGCGACGTCACGCTGACGGTTGCGCCGGGGGAGATCGTCGCGCTGCTCGGACCGTCCGGCTCGGGCAAGTCGACGCTGCTGCGGATCTGCGCCGGGCTCGAGGAGCCGACGTCGGGTGATCTGCGTTTCGGCGGGGTCAGCCAGCTTGGCGTTGCACCCCACCGCCGGGACGTGTCCATGGTCTTCCAGCATTTCGCGCTCTACCCGCATCTGACGGCCCTGGAGAACCTCACCCTGGCGTTGCGTCACGGCCGCGGCCTGCCGAAGGCCGCGGCGGTGGCCCGGGCCCGTGAGACGCTGGACATGCTCGGCATCGGTGAGCTGGCAGCTCGCCGGCCCGCGAAGATGTCCGGGGGCCAGCGCCAGCGGGTCGCGATCGGCCGGGCACTCGCGACCCGGGCCCGGGTGATCCTGTTGGACGAGCCGATGTCGGGGCTCGACGCCCAGCTCCGGGTCGATCTGCGGGTCGAGATCGTGGGCCTGCTGCGCAGGCTCGGCACCACCGCCCTGTTCGTCACGCACGACCAGGCCGAGGCGATGGCGGTCGGTGACCGGGTCGCGGTGCTCAGCGGCGGCCGGCTGCAGCAGATCGGGACGCCCGACGAGATCTACGACCGGCCCGCCACGCGCTTCGTCGCGGCGTTCATCGGCAGCCCGCCGATGAACGTCCGGGAGGGACGCTGGCATGACGGCCAACTGCACGGGGACGGATTCGCCCTGGCCGCCCCCGCCGGCGCGACGGCGTTCGGAGTCCGGCCCGAGCACCTGGTCCTGGTGGCGGCGGCTTCCACTGGATCAGGATCGCTACCGGCGGACGCCGTGGTGGCGCCGGTGGCGCTGGCGTCGGACGCGCTGCGGGTAACCGGTGAGGTCGTGGTGAGCGAGCGGCTCGGGGCGGAGCGGACGGTGTACGTCCGGACCTCCGCCGGGGTGCTCGCCGTCAGGGTCGACGCCGCTGAGGTGCTCGGCGTGGGCATGCGGGTCACCCTGCGCGCACCGCTGTCCACCCTGACCTTCTTCGACGCCGCCGGCGCCCGGATCTGACGCGGCGCAGCCTCGATCCGCCGCAGCCGTCCCCCTCCCACCCCGCGCGTCCAGTCGGATCGGCGCCGCGTGAATCGCGGAGGGGCCCTCCCCGTGGGCCTGTCCCCGGCTGCCCGACTCGGGAGAATTTCTGACCGGTCGACGTGGTCGCATTCGACCAAAAGATAAATATAACACACTTTTTTCGGACGCTCGGCGGACATGCGTGCAATCAGGGCCCGCCAGTGGTCCGGGAGTGACCTCTGTGCACGCATCGCACCGGAGTCGTCTCTTGGAGCACCAAGATGTCGCGACATAGCGTTAGTAGGTACTCACGGAAGTGCCCCTGGAGATGCGACTGCGAGGAGATCGTCGATGCTGACGGATAACGCTCATGCCTGCACTCATCCGCTTGCGTTCATCCGAGCCCAGCGCGGGTGGTCCTACCAGCGTCTGGCGCGGGTCGTGGCCCGCCGCGCACGTGACCTCGGGGTGGCGAACATGGCCGCCGAGCGGCAGAAGGTCTGGCGCTGGGAGCACCGTGGGGTCGTGCCCGACCGGGTGTCCCAGCTCGCGCTCGCCGCGGAGCTCGGCGTCCCCAACGATCGCCTGGAGTCGCACCCCTGGCCCGCGTGGCTACCGACCGGCGACGCGGTGCGCACCGAGTACCCGTGGACGCCGGGTGGCAGCATAACCTCGATCATGGACGTCGTCGAGGACGCGCTCTCCGACCGCCGCGGCTTCCTGACGATCACTGGGACCGGGGTGGCGGAACTCGCGACGCAGTGGCTCGGCATGGAACCGGCCCGGCTGGCGGCGGCCCTGAACGGGGGACGGGTCGACGACCAGATCGTGAACCGGATCGAGCACAACATCCCCGGGCTGCGGGTCATGGATGAGCGGCTCGGTGGGGAGAGCGTGCGCCGGCTGGTCGACGCCGAGCTCGGCGTGGTGGCGGACCTGCTGGCGCGCGGATCCTATACCGAGCATGTGGGCCGTCACCTGCATCTGGTGGCCGCGGAGCTCGCCCGGTTCGCGGGGTGGGTCTCGTTCGACGCCGGCTTCCAGACGGCCGCCCAGCGGTACTGGATCACCGCGCTGCATGCCGCGCACGCCGGCGGGGACCGCATGCTCGGTGCGAACGTGCTGAAGAACATGTCCCTGCAGTGCGTGGACTTCGCCCGCCCGCGGGAGGCGGTGGATCTGGCCGAGGCCGCCGTGGCCAGCGCCGAGGGGGCGTCCGGTCGCGTCGGCGCCATGCTGCACATGCGGCGGGCCCGTGCTCATGCCGCGCTCGGGGAGGCCAGCGCCTGCGCGCAGGCGCTGGCCTGCTCGGAGGATGCGATGGTCACCGCGCGGCCTGAGGAGCCCGCCTGGTCGTCCTACTTCGACGAGGCCGAGTACCAGGCGCAGATCGGCAGCTGCTACATCGATCTCGGTCACCTCGCGCAGGCGGACCGGTGGCTGGAACGCTCCCTGGCGATCCAGCCGGCCTCCCGGGCCCGGGACCGGGCCACCTACCTGCTTCGGTGGGCCGCGGTCCAGATGGATCTCGGTAATGTCGATCACGGGTGCGAGCTGACCCGCCAGGCCCTGCCGATGCTGGCGGCGACGCGATCCAAGCGCAACGCCCGCCGGGCCGACGAGCTGCGCCGCCGGCTGCGGCGGCACGGCACCGACCCGGCGGTGCGGGAACTCGATCAGATCCTCGCCCGGACTGTCTGAGCCGGCCGGAACCCGAGCCAGCCGGGAATCAGGAACGCAGCCGCCCGGCGGGACGCTTCGGCGCCGTCGTGGCCGGCCCATCGTCCGGATCGATCGCGGCGGCCAGCGGCGCGCCGTCGGGATCGGCGACGACGAGGGAGGCATCCGTCGGCACGGACCGCTTGATCACCGCCAGGGCGATGGGGCCGAGTTCCTCGTGGACCTCGGAGCTGCCGACAAACCCGACCTCGCGCCCGCCGACCGTGACGGTGGAACGGGGCGCCGCCACCGTGCCGTCGAGATGCAGCAGCACCAGCCGCCGCGGCGGGCGACCGAGGTTGTGCACCCGGGCGACGGTCTCCTGCCCGCGGTAGCAGCCCTTGTCCAGGTGCACGGCGCTCGCCAGCCACCCCACCTCGTGCGGAATGGTGCGATGGTCGGTCTCCCGGCCGAGCCGGGGCCGTCGGGAGGCGATGCGCATGGCGTCGAAGGCGGACAGCCCGGCCAGACCCGCCCCGGCGGCGCGCAGCCGCTCGACGGTGCCGGTCAGGTCGGCCCGGCCGACGAGGAGGTCGACGCCGTGGGGCATCCGCCGGACCAGCGTGCCCGTCCCGGTACGGCCGACCGGGTAGGGACCGGTGATCGGCGCCCCGACCGGGCCGGGGGCCTGTGGTTCGGGCAGGCCCGGGCCGGGCGCGCCGTCACCCGGCCCGCCCAGTGCCGCGGCCGCGACCTGCGCGGCCCTTGGCCCGAGCACGCTGAGCACCGCCGTCACCGCGCCGAGGTCCGCCGGCTCCACGCGGAGCATGAAGCGCATCGACTCCAGGTAGCGCAGCAGGATGCCGCCGGTGCCGGGCTCGACGTCCACCCAGGTGGACGTGCCGTCGTCGGCGAGGACGAGATGGTGTTCGACGTGGCCGTGCGGGGAGAGCACCAGCGCCTCGGTGCCCCGCAGCGCGCCCAGCGCGGAAAGATGCTGAGAGGTGACGCTGTGCAGCCAGGAGAGCCGGTTGGGGCCGGAGACGCGCAGCACGTCCCGATGTGATCTGTCGACGACGGCGGCGCCGCCGCGCACCGCGCGCTGTTCCCGTAGCGGATCGCCGTAGTGGGCGGCGACCGCGTCGTCTTCGGCAGTGCCGGCCACCGCACCCGGCAGGCCGAGCAACGGGGAGAGCGAGGCGGGCGTCGTAAGGGACCCTGCGGTCATGGGACTCAGTCTAGGTCCCCGTGGCGTGCCTCGGCCGGGTCCGCGCACGGTTCGGCTGTGGCCCCGGGCCCGCGCGGGTGGCCTGGCTGTTCCGGCCGGCCGGTGTCGGGAGCGTCCCATCAACGCGCGCGGAAAAGCCGTTGCGATGCGCCCCTGGGTCCGCGTAGCGTCACGGGTACACGAGAAGGGAGGTGGTCCAGGCTTTGTATGCTCATAGGACTCGTGAGGTGGCTGTCCGCTAGCCGGTCTCGTGGTCCTCACCTCTAGCCGGGTGGCCCATGGGCACCGGCACCGGCGAGAACCAGGCAGACACCCGACCCCCGGGCGCCGTCGCAAGTCCCGACGGCCCGCCTCCGCTTCGCGCGGCGGCGGAGCGCCCGGGGGTCGTTCAGTTCCGGATGAATTCCTGTCCTGCCGCCGGATTCCTGTCCTGCCGCCGGGTGACAACCGGTCGCCGGCACGACCGGCCCCGAGCCGGGGAGTCACAGGCAACAACCGGCAATGCTGGCCGAGTGGGCCGCCGAGCGGGCAGGATCTCGGGTATGCCGACGCTCGTCCTGCTCCGCCACGGTGAGAGCATTTGGAACCGCGAAAACCTGTTCACCGGCTGGGTGGACGTTGATCTTTCCGAGAAGGGTGCCAAGGAGGCCACTCGCGGGGGTGAGCTGCTGCGGGAGTCCGGCGTCCTGCCGGACGTGGTGCACACGTCCCTGCTGACCAGGGCGATCCGTACCGCCTGGCTGGCGCTGGATGCCGCCGGGCGCACCTGGGTTCCGGTTCGCCGCACCTGGCGGCTCAACGAGCGGCACTACGGCGGCCTGCAGGGCCTGAACAAGGCGGAGACGCTGGAGAAGTTCGGCGCGGAGCAGTTCCAGCTCTGGCGTCGCTCCTATGACACGCCGCCGCCGGAGATCGGTCCGGAGCAGGTCAGCGGGGTGGACGAGCGCTATGACGACCTTGCCCCCGACGTCATCCCGCGGACCGAGTGCCTCGCCGACGTCGTTGCCCGGATGCTGCCCTACTGGTACGACGCGATTGTGCCGGACCTGCGGACCGGCCGTACCGTCCTGGTGGCGGCGCATGGCAACTCGCTGCGCGCCCTGGTGAAGCATCTCGATCACATCAGCGACACCGACATCGCCGGGCTCAACATCCCCACCGGCATCCCGCTGCGCTACGAGCTGGACGACCAGCTGGGTGTGGTGAGCTCGGGGTACCTCGACCCCGACGCCGCGGCGCTCGCCGCGGCCGCCGTCGCCGCGCAGGGCACCAAGAAGTAGTCAGAAAAGCAATCAAGAAGATAGTCGAGACTAAAAATAGCCGGGACTATAATCATATAGTCCCGACCGGCCCGTGCCATCATCGCGGGCCATCGCGGGCAGCCGCCGTAGCGCCGGCGGGATGCACGCGGGGAACCGTCGGGCCGTGCGTGGGGACCACGCCCGCGCGAGACCGGGGGCGGATCTCCCCGGGTGCCCTCACGTGCCGCTGGAATCCCCGGTGACCAGGTAGAGCACCCGGCGGGCGACCGAGACCGCATGGTCGGCGTACCGCTCGTAGTAGCGGCCGCAGAGAGTGATGTCGATCGCCGCCTCCATCCCGTGCGGCCAGGGCTTCTCGATCAGTATGTGGAACAGGGCGCGGTGCAGCCCGTCCATCGCGTCGTCGTCGGCCTCCAGCTGCTTGGCGAGGTCGGTGTCCCGGCTAGCGATCACCGATCCGGCCTTCGCGACGATGCGCTGCGCGACCTGCCCCATCTCCAGCAGGGTCGCCCGGAGCTCCGGCGGGACCGCCCGGCCCGGGTAGCGCCGGCGGGCGACCTTCGCCACGTGCAGGGCGAGGTCGCCCATCCGCTCCAGGTCGGCGACGATCCGCAGCGTGGCCACCATCATCCTCAGATCGGTGGCGACCGGGGCCTGGCGGGCCATCACGTCGAAGGCCCGCTCCTCGATCTCGTTGCGCAGCAGGTCGACCGTCTCGTCTCCGCTGATGACGTTCTCGGCGAGTTGGAGATCGGCGTCGAGGAGAGCGGTGGTGGCCCGGGCCATGGCCGAGGCGACCAGGTTGGTCATCTCGATCAGGGACCGGTTGATGCTGTCGAGTTCGTCGGTGAAGGCGTCCCGCACGGACGGCTCCTTCTCATTCGGTGGGGGATCGAGGGGTCAGAGATCCTGAGGGATTGATTCGATCATGGTGCTTTTGGGTACTTGCGTCGCTCCGGTTCTGACGATGATGCGGACCTCTCGCTCTCTGGTGAACATTGACGATGGGTCTGATGAACAGCTAGCGACGATCGGCGGTGGAGGCTTGCAGAGCAATACCTAGGTGGCATGCGGACACCTAGCATGCGGCGAGTGGGTGACAGGTCGGCGGATGCCATGACAACCGGTACACACCGCATCCGCGGCTCGTGCAGGTCGGCAGGCCGTACAGGGTGAGCGGACGATGGTGGACGATGACAGCGGTGCCTGGAACAGCCGGTTCGACGACTGACCTGACTACTGGTTCGGCGTCCGGCGGGGACACCGGCGGCATGACGTTGCCGGCAAGGCTCGTGCGTCGGGTGATCGCCGGCCTGCCGACCGGTCTGCTCGTCCTCGACGCCGCGGACCGGGTAGTTCTGGTGAACATGGTCGCGCGACGTATGGGTGTGGTCGCCGCCGACGAGATCGCGGTGGTGGAGCTGGCCGATCTCGTCCGGGCCACCCGACTCGCGGGCAGTGACCAGGAGCGGCAGCTTGAGCTGCCGCCCGTCCCCGAGCCCCCCCTCACCCGTCCTCGACCGGACCAGGAGGGGCTGGCGGTGCGTGCCCGGGCCCGGCTGCTGGACTCGTCCGGTCATGTCGCCGTCATCGTGGATGACATTACCGAGTCGCGTCGGGTCGAGGCCGTCCGTCGGGACTTCGTGGCGAACATCAGCCACGAGCTCAAGACGCCGGTCGGTGCGTTGCACGTCCTCGCCGAAGCGGTCGCCGCGGCCTGCGAGGACCCGGTGGCAGTCCGCCGGTTCGCCTCCCGGATGACCCACGAATCGACCCGGCTCGCCCGTCTGGTTCAGGAGATCATCGATCTCTCCCGGCTGCAGGGCGCCGATCCGCTGCCCAACCTGCGGCCGATGCGGGCGTCCGCGGTGCTCACCGAGGCGGTCGACCGCACCCGGCTGGCAGCGCAGGCCCAGGCGATCTCGGTTGCGGTGATCGGCGATGGTGACCTGCCGGTGTGTGGGGATGAGGGCCAGCTCGTGACCGCCGTCGCGAACCTGCTCGACAATGCGATCAGCTACTCGCCGCGTGGCACCCGGGTCGTGCTCGGGGTTCGGCGCAGCGGTGAGACCGTGGAGATCTCCGTCGCCGACGAGGGCATCGGGATCGCGGAGAAGGACCTGGAACGGGTCTTCGAACGCTTCTATCGGGCGGATCCGGCGCGATCCCGCGCGACCGGTGGGACCGGCCTGGGGCTCGCCATCGTCAAGCACATCGCGACCAATCACGGCGGCGTGGTCTCTGTGTGGAGCGCCGAGGGCGCGGGTTCCACCTTCACACTCCGGTTGCCGCTGTTCACCGGCGACGATGACGATGCGATGACGGACGGCTCGGACGAAACCCGCGAGGATGACGGGGTGGATGGCTTCGACGTCGTCGGGGCCGATGCCGACGCCCGCGGTCGGGGCGATAGTGAACATCATGGCGATGGTGAACATCATGGCGATGATGAACTCGGTGGCGGTTCGTGAACGGTGAACGGTACCGGTCATGACCGGTAGACGCGGCGGGTTCACCCGTCCCATCGACGGTAACAGGAAGCGGTCCGGGTCGGCCGGTCCGTCCAACGTAACAAGGGGAGCGAACAGGTGACCCGGCTGCTCGTGGTCGAGGACGAGGAGTCCTTCTCCGACGCGTTGTCGTTCATGTTGGAACGGGAGGGCTTCGAGGTGGGGGTCGTCGCCGACGGCCCCAGCGCGCTGGCCGAGTTCGATCGGCGGGGGGCTGATCTTGTCCTGCTGGACCTCATGCTGCCGGGGCTGTCGGGCACGGAAGTGTGCCGAACCTTGCGAACCCGTTCCACTGTGCCGATCATCATGCTGACCGCTCGGGACAGCGAGATCGACAAGGTGCTCGGGCTGGAACTCGGAGCGGACGACTACGTCACGAAGCCGTTCTCCGCCCGGGAGCTGGTGGCGCGGATCCGCGCGGTGCTGCGGCGGCGGTCGGAGAACGAGGAGGTGGGGGACGCGACGTTGGAGGCCGGCCCGGTCCGGATGGACGTTGAGCGCCATGTCGTCACCGTCGACGGGACCACGGTCACCCTGCCGCTCAAGGAGTTCGAGCTGTTGGAGATGTTCCTGCGCAACGCGGGCCGGGTGCTGACCCGGGGCCAACTGATCGACCGGGTCTGGGGGTCGGACTACGTCGGCGACACCAAGACCCTGGATGTCCACGTCAAACGACTGCGGACAAAGATTGAGCACGAACCCGGCAACCCGCGGCACCTGGTGACCGTTCGGGGACTGGGATACAAGTTCGAGCCGTGACCCCGGCGGTCGCGGCCGGAGGGAACGGTGAAGAGGTGCTCGGTGGCATGCGTCCGGGTGCGTGGTTTCCGAAGATCGTGGCGCAGCCCGACGCCGCCGTCGCCCCGGGACGGCAGGCGGCCGCGGTGAGTCCGCTCCCGGCGGGTCCACATCCCGGTCCAATGCGTCTCGGTGTGATCGACATCGGCTCGAACACCGTCCACCTGCTTGTCGTGGACGCGCACCGGGGCGGCCAGCCGCAGCCGGCCGCCAGCGTGCGCGTGCCGCTGCGGCTGGTGGAACTGCTCGACGCGGACGGGGCGCTGGACGCCGCTGGAGAGCGCGCTCTGACCTCCTGCGTCCTGGACATGCGCCAGCAGGCCGACGCGCTCGGGGTCCACGATCTGGCGGCCTTCGCCACGTCGGCGTTGCGGGACGCCACCAACGGAGAGGCGGTCCTGCGCCGGGTGGGCGAGGCCACCGGGGTCTCCATCGGCGTCCTGCCCGGGGAGGAGGAGGCCAGGTTGACCTTCCTCGCCGTCCGCCGGTGGTTCGGCTGGAGCGCCGGCCGGTTGCTGGCGTTGGACATCGGCGGTGGTTCCCTGGAGATCGGCGCCGGCATGCACGAGGACCCCGAAGTGGTCGCATCCCTGCCGCTTGGCGCGAGCCGGCTGACCCGGGACTGGCTGGCCCCGAGCGACCCGCCCAAGCGGTCCGAGCTCAGCGAGCTGCGCCGTTACGTCCGGTCCCAGATCGCGCCGATCGTGGGCACCATCTATCCCCTGGGGGAGCACACGAGGGCGGTGGCGACGTCGAAGACCTTCCGGTCGCTGGCTCGGATCGCCGGTGCGGAGTCCTACAGCCGCGGTCCCTATACCCGCAGGGTGCTGCGCCGGGACGACCTCGTGGAGGTGACGGCCAAGGTGTGCCGGATGTCGGTCGAGGAGCGCGCGGCGCTGCCGGGCGTCTCCGCCTCCCGGGCGGCCCAGCTGGTCGCGGGGGCGGTCGTCGCGGACGAGGCTCTCGATCTGTTCGCCATCGACGAGGTGGAGATTTGCCCCTGGGCCCTGCGTGAAGGGGTGATCCTGCGCCGACTGGACTGGCTCACCTCATCCTGACGATCCTGACGCCGGAGCGATGAACTCCCTTCACCTGGCAGAGGGTGAGATGAACCTTGCAGAAAGTGTTCTTGATGCGCGTAATTGCCCGATGTGGCTGTTGTCACGGGCGATATGAAGGTTCCGACCGTCATCCCGCGGATGTCTGTGCGGGCGGGGCCGCGGAGATGGCCTAGCCTGGGAGAGAGGTCGGTCGTGACGGCCAACCCCTGGCTCGCGTGGCAGGGAGACGGATTGCAGGCATGGCGTGACGACGCGCGGTCGGTGTCGCCGACCGCGATGGCTCCCGCCCCGATCTCGTCCGGTGGGGTCGCGGGCGGTTCGGGGCCCGGTGGTGGTGGCGGTAGCTCCTCACTCATTGTCCCGCGCGGAGCGCCCGAGCTGGCCACGACCGCTCCGGGTGCCCGCGTGGCGCTCTCAACGGCCTCGACCTATCCCGAGTCCACCGCCTCGGCCTTCGAGATGGCGGCGCGGCTGGGGTATGACGGGGTCGAGATCATGGTCTGGACCGATCCGGTTAGCCAGGATCCGCAGGCGCTGAAGCGGCTGATGGACTATCACGGCATCCCGATTCTGGCCATTCATGCGCCGTGCCTGCTGCTCACCCAGCGGGTCTGGGGTACGGATCCATGGGCGAAGCTGGTGCGGGCCTGTACCGTAGCCGAGACGCTTGGCGCGTCGACGGTCGTCGTCCACCCGCCGTTTCGCTGGCAGCGAGACTATGCCCGCGAGTTCGTGACGGGCATCGAGCGGATGGCCGGCGAGACCGACATCCGCTTCGCGGTGGAGAACATGTTCCCGCTGCGGGCGCGGGGGCGGGAGGTCTCCGCCTATGCCCCGGACTGGTCCCCGGTCGAAGACGACTACGCGTATGTCACCCTCGACCTGTCGCACACGAGTGTGTCCCGCTCGGACCCGCTCGAGATGGCCGAGCTTCTCGGCGAGCGGCTGGTCCACGTGCACATGGCCGATGGTCTGGGCTCGGCCAAGGACGAACATCTCGTCCCCGGTCGTGGCACGCAGCCCTGTGCGGAGCTGCTTGAACTGCTGGCCGCCGGCGGTTTCGACGGCACCGTGGTGGTCGAGATCAATACCAGGCGGGCCGAGTCGCGTGCCCAGCGCGAGGCCGAGCTCGCCGAGGCGCTGGCGTTCACCCGTCTGCACTTCGCCGCACCGTCCGCCGCAGGACTCCGTTCCACCTACGGCTGATCCACCTACGGCTGATCCACCTACGGCTGATCCGCATCCGGGGTCCACCGCCGGCTGACCCACCTCCGGGGCTTACACCGTTCCCATGGCTCGCCGCCATGGTCGAGTGCCACCATGACGGAGTGTCCGTCCCTTCTGGTCGTACTCCCACCGGCTCGCTGTTCGACCCGTTGGCGGATGCCTACGCCGCGGCCAGGCCGAGCTATCCCGACCACATCTTCCGTGACGTCGAGCGGTTCCTCGGGCGGCCGCTGCGCGGCGCGGACGTGCTTGACGTCGGTGCCGGGACCGGCATCGCCACGCGTCTGCTGATCGGCCGGGGCGCGCGGGTGGTACCGGTGGAACCCGGGCCGACCATGCTGGCGCGGTTGCGTCAGCGCAGCCCCGGACTGCCCGCGGTGCGCGGGGACGGGGAGGCGTTGCCCTTCCGGGAGCAGGCCGTCGACCTGGTCTGCTATGCCCAGGCATGGCACTGGGTACAGGTACCGACCGCTGCGGCCGAGGCCGCCCGCGTGCTGCGGCCCGGCGGAGCCCTCGCCGTGTGGTGGAACGACGTCGACGCCGAGGAGTACCGGTGGTGGCAGCGCCAGCAGGAACGGCTTGAGCGGATGAACCCCGGATATCACCGCGGGTACCGTGTGCGACCGTTCGCCGACGAGTTGCGGTGGACCGGCCACTTCAGCGAGGTTGTCACCCTGACCGGCCGGTGGCGGCGCCGGATTAACATCGATGACTACCTCACGTGGCAGCGGTCGAAGTCCTACGTCGCGGCCATCGGCGATTGGCTCGACGATTTCCTTGACGCGGAGCGTCGCACGATGCTGCGCGCCTTTCCTGACGGTGTCGTCGTCGAGCCGTTTCGTACGCTCCTGGTGATTGCCCAGGTTCCCGAGTAGCGCGCGGGAGAGACAGCGTGGGCGCCTCTGCCGAGGCTCTCCCGTCCGGTGATCTTCCCCTTTCTCTGACGCGCTGTGACGCCATGGTTCGGCCGATGTGACTTCGTAATGAACCGTGCGCACAGCGTCGCTTTTGGGGTGGCGTTGTTTTGTGGCCACCGGTACCTGCCTTGTCCCGAATTTTCCGATCCGTTAGTCTTGCGTCATTCGCACAGTGATGTCTGACTTCGCTGGCGTAGCGGGGTGATACGGGTACCCGTGTCCGGGTCATTGGTCCGACCAGGGGCATGGTTCGGGAGCGACTCACGCTCGGGTCATCGCGGCACCGTACGGTCGCCCTGAGTGTCGGGTGTCGGTGCCAGGACTGCCGACGCCCGATAGAGGAGGCGACGGTCATCATGCGGCTTGCCCCGCAGCAGACTGAGGCGACAAGGATAACGAGGATAACGCGCGACGGCACCCCGGCTGGCTGGGAGCCGCCGGCCAGGCTGGCCGCGGCTGCCGCCGCGGCGAAGTTCGCGTACAACCCGGCGTTGGACGGGTTGCGGATCGTCTGTATCTACACCATCCTCGCCGGCTACATGGGTGCGATCCAGGCCAGCAACGTCGCCGTCGACGTCTTCTTCGTGCTGAGTGGATTTCTTATCACCACGCTCCTGCTGACCGAACACAGCCGGACCGGGACGATCTCGGTGAGTCGATTCCTGGTGCGCCGGGCCTACCGGCTGATGCCCGCGATGTGGGTGTACCTGCTCGTCGGGCTCGCGGTGACGGTGGCGTTCAAATGGAACGACATCCCCTTCCGGGACGACTACGTCGGGAGTGCGCTCTCCGCCTTTTTCAACGTCAACAACTGGTACAAGGTCCTGCATCCTGCCGCCGGTGGGCGATGGTTGGCCCACGTGTGGTCCCTGTCCCTGGAGGAGCAGTTCTATCTCTTGTGGCCGGGGCTGTTCCTGATTGTCAGCCGCTCGGACCGGTTCCGGGCGCACCTGCTGAAGATCATTTTCGCCATGATTGCCTTCGCGGCGGTCTGGACCTGGACCGTGGCCGCCGGCGGCGCCCCGCACTCGCGGGTGTACCTCGCGCTGGACACGCACGTCGCACCGCTGCTGATCGGCTGTCTGCTGGCGGTCTGGCGTGACATCCGCCTGCGCGCCCTCGTCGCCGAGGAGCCGGACTTGGCCGCGCCGCGCCGCCGCCGGCACGCCCAGCAGATCGGCACGATGACCCCTGTCACGGCGGCGACGGTCGAGCGTTGGCGGGCGGGCCGTCGGATCGCCGATCTCGGCTTTGTTGCAGGGATCGGATTGATCTTCTTCGCCTTCCTTGGGCCGAACAAGGACGGTTATGACGCCAACTGGCTCGACCATGCCGCCTACCTGCCCAGCGCCCTGCTCGGTGCCGTGGTCATCCTGGGCGCCGACCTGCGCCGCGACGCCGGCTGGGTCCGCCTGCTCGGCAGTCCACGGATGGCCTTCCTCGGTAAGATCACCTTCAGTATCTACCTCTGGCACTATCCGGTGATCTCGGTTGCGAACGGGCAGCTGGTGCCCCGGATCGGGCTGTGGCCGTCGGTTGTCGTGGCGGCGGCGGTCAGCACGTTCATCGCGTACTTCTCGAACCGGTTCGTGGAGAAGCCTGCGCAGCGTGCCCGACCCCCGTGGGCCGACACCCCCCGTGGGCCCGAGCCGGGCGCGATCCCGGCGGCGCGGCCCGCTCCCGGAGACGCCACTGGACCCGGCGCAGCCACCTGGGCGCGCATTCCCGAACCGACCCGGGAGCCCGACCGCGGACGGTTCTCGCACCCGGCCGTCCCGCGGGCCGGCCGGAATCACCCGTACGACGAGGGTGACCGGTACGAGGGCCACCGGCACCACCGGTCCTGGGACCGGACCGGTGAATCCGGACAGCGTTACCGGCCTGACGGGGACCGCCGGGCCGCCGGGCTGTACACCCTTGACGAGGTGTATCCGGCTGGCGAGCCAGACCGGTCGGCACGCGTCGCGTCGGCCACGACCGGTCGGTCTGATCGGCTGGATCACGACTGGCCCGGCGATCCGCCCGGGGCCCGGTCGCGGGGTGGCTGGTCGGGCGAAGGTGGCTGGTCGTCGTACGAGGTCGGGTCCGATCAACCGGCGGGTGGCCCGGACGATGCCGATGAATGGGGTGATGAATGGATCGACGAGGGCTACGTCCGTCCTTGGCCGGGGTACGGGTACGGACTCACCGAGACCGCCGACCTGTCGTGGGCGGTGCGAGGCCGGCAAAACGGCGGCGAGGAGGCGCAGCGGCAGGCGGCCACGGACCGGGCATACACCGCCGAAATAATCTACGATCCTCGATCCGTCGTCGGCCGGCAGGGCGAACGTCACGAGCCCTGGACGGGTCACGAGCCCTGGACGGGTCACGAGCCCTGGACGGGTCACGAGCCCTGGACGGGTCACGAACCCGGCCACTGGGGTGGCCACGAACGCCGGCTTGAGTACGACGGGCGACGCGGAGTTGATCGCCAGTCGGGCTACGGCTGGTAGCCCGCGTACGACGGCGGGCCGGGATCCGCATTCCGCTGGCTGCCCGAGGGCGCCGTAACCTCCAGGCCGGGGTAGAAGCGGGTGGAAGGAAAGGATGGTCATGATCGTTGCGGTCATGGGGGCGGGACGGCTCGGCGGGGCGATGCTGTCGGGGCTGCTGCGGTCCGGGCATGCCGCTCAGGACATCGTCGTGGCCGAACGTGATGCCGACCGGGCTGGTGAGATCGTGGCGCGTCACGGCGTCGAGGCGCAGGCGCCGACGGTGGCCGCAGCCAAGGCGGATGTTCTGATCATCGCGGTGAAGCCCCAGGACGTCGGGACCCTGCTGACCGAGATCGGGTCGGTGGTCGCGAACGGGACGCTCGTGGTGTCGTTGGCGGCGGGCATCACCACTGATCTTCTCGAGGAGCGGCTACCTTCGCTTTCCCCGGTGGTCCGGGTGATGACGAACACCCCGCTGCTCGTCGGGGAGGCGATGTCGGCGATCTGCGGGGGCCGCTACGCCGAGGAGAAGCACCTCGCCACGGCAGAAGCCCTGCTGACGCCGGTCGGCCGGGTGACGCGGGTGGCAGAGTCCCAGCTCGACGCGGTGACGGCCCTGTCCGGCAGCGGACCGGCGTACTTCTTCTATCTTGTCGATGCGATGATCGAGGCGGGTGTGCTCCTCGGGCTGCCCCGCACCCTGGCTGCGGAACTCATGACCCAGACCGCCCTGGGCTCGGCGCGGATGCTGCGCGAGAGCGGTGAGCATCCGGTGCTGTTGCGGGAGGCCGTCACCTCTCCGGCCGGGACCACGATCGCGGCGCTGCGGGAGCTGGACCGTCGCGGTGTGCGCGCGGCGCTCATGGACGCCCTGGAGGCGGCGAGCAATCGGTCGCGGGAACTCGGCCGTAGTTGAGGGCGCCCGGGTACCGGAGCACCCGGGCTCCGATGGTTGCCCGCCGTGGCGGGTAGGCTCGCCCGGTAACTTCCTCAACATAGATCGGTCGGGTACGTGGGTTCTGTCATCAAGAAGCGTCGTAAGCGGATGGCCAAGAAGAAGCACCGCAAGTTGCTGAAGCGGACGCGCGTTCAGCGCCGCAACAAGAAGTAGGCCGCTGCCAGGAAGTCAGGCCGCTGATCGGAAGTAGGTAGCGCACTAGGACGCGGGTCGCCCACCGGGGGGTGGGGCGTACCCGGGAGTCCGGTCGTACCTGGAGATAGTCGGCCGATCCGCGGCGTCCGGTGTCCACCCCGCACGTCGCGAGTTCGTACCGCCATGCCGTCTCGTATCATGTGGCTTTGCGTGCTGTAACTGTCACCGTGTGGCAGGCTGTTTCCCTCGGGTGGCAGCGTGGCCGGCCCGCAGCCAGGGAGACGGCATGACGGGATCGTGGATCAATTTCCTGTCCGACTACGGCGTCGACGATGCCTCTGTAGGGGTGTGTCACGGGGTTATCGCGCGGCACGCCCCGTCGGCGCGCGTCCTCGACGTCTGCCACGCCATCGCGCCGCAGGACGTCGGGCATGCGGCCGTCACCCTGGTCGGCGCGATCGGTTATCTTCCGGTGGGGGTTCATCTCGTCGTCGTGGAGCGGCTCGATGCCGACGGTTACACCCGCGGCGCGGCGATCCGGAGCACGGACGGCTCGACCTTCGTCTGCCCGGACAACGGCGTGGCGTCGCTGGCCTGGGATGCGCTCGGTGGCGTCGCCGCGGTGCACGAGATCTCCAACCGGGAGCTGTGGCTACCGCTGCCCACCGCGGTGTTCCGGGGACGGGACGTCTATGCGCCGGTCGCGGCCCGGCTTGCTGCCGGACTCGCCCTCACCGACGTCGGCCCCCGGCTCGACCCCGACGCGCTCACGCGTTTCCAGCCGCGTGCGTGCAGCGTCGACGACGACCATGTGCACGGCGAGGTCGTGTCCGTTGACCACTTCGGCAACCTCTCGCTCAACATGACCCGGGCCGAGCTGGAGGCCGCCGGCATTCTGTTGGGAGATCTGGTCGAGGTCCGTGCCGGCAACCGCGTCATGCGGCTCACGTTCACGCATACCTACGGCGATGTGCCCCGCGGTGGAGTCACCTTGTGTGAGGATGCGTTGCGTCGGGTGATGATCGCAGTAAACTGTGGGCGAGCGGCCGACCTGCTGCGGCTGCGGCGCCAGGACGCGGTCGTCGTGGCGCAGCTGCCGAGGAGTCCGTCACCGGGACGCTCCATCCTGGATTTTCCGTTGCCGGCCCAGCGGTGATGCCGGCATCACCGCTGGGCCGGCAACGTCGGCAGCGGCACCGGGCCTGGCCGGCGTCGATCCTCGTCCGGCTCGGACGGGTTGTTTTTCCCCTACTTTCCGTATTCGATGTGCGCGGCTGGCCTTACGCTGTGCAATGAGCGGTCGAGGGACGGGCGTACGATGAGCCCACGATCGGACCGCGTGAACCTTTCTCGGCCGGACATCGCGGCCCCCGGTCCCGGGGAACGGTGGCGCGCTCCGGTCGGCCTGGTTCGGGCTGCCCGGTCGCCCGGTCGCCCGGCCATCCGGTCCGGGTGCCGGGCTGGACCATGCGGGCGTTGCGGGAGACTGCCATGAGACCACGCCGTGTGTTGGTGACCGGTGTAGCGCGGCCGTTGGGGGCGCAGGTGGCGATGGCGCTCGCGGCTGACCCGGGGGTCGAGGCCGTCGTCGGGGTCGATACCACTGCTCCCACCAGCGACCTCGGGCGGACCCAGTTCGTGCGCGCGGACATCCGGCATCCGTTGATCGCAAAGGTGATCTCCACCACGGAGATCGATACGGTGCTGCACCTGAACGTGATCGCCACGCCGCTCGGTGCGGGTGGACGGGCCGCGATGAAGGAAATCAACGTCATCGGCACGATGCAGCTGCTGGCCGCGTGCCAGAAGGCGCCCAGTGTCACCAAGCTGGTCGTGAAGTCCACGACGTCGATCTACGGGTCGTCCGCTCGCGACCCCGCGCTGTTTACAGAGGACACTGAGCCGCGCGCCCTGCCCGCCGGTGGCTATGCCAAGGACGCCGTCGAGGTCGAGGGTTACGTGCGTGGATTCAGCCGGCGACGTCCCGACATCGCGGTAACCGTGCTGCGGTTCACCAACATCCTCGGTCCGCAGATCGACAGCCCGCTCGCGCGCTATCTGGACCTTCCGCTGGTTCCCACGGTCCTCGGCTTCGACCCCCGCATCCAGCTGCTGCACTCCGATGACGCGTTGGCCGTGCTGATGCGCGCGACCCGCCGCGCCCACCCGGGGACGTTCAACGTGGCCGGGGACGGTGTGCTCCTGCTTTCGCAGGCGATCCGCCGAGCGGGTCGGCCGTCCACGCCGGTGCCGTTCCCCGCGATCGGGGTGTTGGGCGGGATCGCCCGGCGGCTGCGGCTCGTCGACTTCTCCGCTGAGCAGCTTGACTTCCTCGCGCACGGCCGGGCCGTGGACACGACCCGGCTGAAGGAGATCTTCGGTTACCGGCCCCGGTACTCGACGATGGAGACCTTCGACAGTTTCGTCCGCCAGCGCGGGCTCCGGTTCACCATCGACCACGATCTGATCTCCCGAGCTGAGCACAGGATGCTCGATTCGCTGGCCCGATGCCGGCTGGTGGGAACAGGGTGATGGAGGGCGGTTGCGGCCCGCCGGGTGCGGGATCGGATAGGGGGGAGGCGGAACACGTGATAAAAGGTGACGAATCCCGGGGTGAAGCGCAGATCATGCCTTGGAAATCCGCCGCAGCCGATTCGGCTTCGCATGACCCGGCTTTTCTCGACGGGATTTCCCCCGACGAGGTTTCCCCCGGTCCAGCCGCCGCGTCCCCTCGCTCCTCGCTCAACGGTGCCGAGGCGACGCTGACCGAAAGCCGGTCGGCGGCGGGTGGGCCGTCCGACCCGGCGACGGATCCCACCGCCGCTGCCGGGCCCGACGGCGCTGCCGGGCCCGACGGCGCGCCACCGTCGACGGCCGAACCCGGTGATCTGGAGACGGCCCTCGCGGGAGCGCTGGCCTTCCTGCGGCGGCGCATCACCGGCGACTACGTCGTCGACGAGCACGGGTTTGACCCGGACCTCACCGAACACGTCGTCGCTCCGCTGCTGCGGCCGATCTACCGGGACTACTTCCGGGTCGAGACCCGGGGGCTGGAGAACATCCCGGACACGGGTGGCGCTCTGGTGGTGGCCAATCACTCGGGCACCCTGCCAATGGACGCGCTGATGATGGCCGTGGCCATCCTCGATCATCATCCGGCCCATCGCCACCTGCGCATGCTCGCCGCCGACCTGGTGTTCGCGGTGCCGTTCCTGGCCCCGCTGGCTCGTAAGATCGGCAACACTCTGGCGTGTCAGGCTGACGCGGAACACCTGCTGAACACCGGGCACCTTGTCGGGGTCTGGCCGGAGGGCTTCAAGGGCGTCGGCAAGCCGTTCAGCGAGCGGTACAAGTTGCAGCGGTTCGGGCGCGGTGGATTCGTCTCGGCCGCGTTGCGGACGGGTGCGCCGATCATTCCGTGCACGATCGTCGGAGCCGAAGAAATCTATCCTATGATTGGTAACGCGAAGTCGCTCGCTCGCCTGTTCGGGCTGCCCTACCTGCCGGTTACGCCGACCTTCCCGTGGCTCGGTCTGCTGGGGCTCATCCCGCTTCCGTCCAAATGGATCATCGAGTTTGGGGAGTCGGTCCCGACGAAGACGTACACCGCTGAGGCGGCGGACGACCCGATGCTGGTGTTCGAGCTTACCGATCGCATCCGGGAGACCATCCAGCATACGCTGTACAGCCTGCTGATGCAGCGCCGCTCGGTGTTCTTCTAGCGGGAGTTTCCTAGATAAGTT
>NZ_CDXDOS010000041.1:0-20566 GCF_978021245.1 Frankia sp. CoBUL1 | reverse complement strand
AGAGCCGGTAGGACTGATAGTAGAGCGACTTCACCACGTCGCCGAAGTGAGTTCCGTACAGCTTGTCGTTGACTCCGGCATAGGCGTAGCTGACCACCCCGTCGACCCAGCCGTGCCCGGAACCGAGCCGGCCGAGGCCGGTGAGTAGTGGCCCGCCGCTGGCGCCGGCCGTCATGCGGCAGGCGACGCCGATCGACGGGCTGCCGTAGGGGTCGCCGAAGCCGGAGCCGGCGCAGTAGACGAGTTGGCTGCCGTCGTAGGGGGGCAGCCGCGGGTAGCCGAAGGTGTACTGCGGATACGTCCCCGGAAGATCGAAGGCTATGCCCTGGGATCCGACCGTGTCCTCGAGATGACGGCCGCGGGACGGGGACGGGTTGAACAGGGCGAAGCCGGTGTCGACGTCGAAGTCGCCCTGGCGGGCCCACCCGGACGTCACGGTAAGCCGGCGGGCGGTCCAGATGCCGTAGGGCATCGCGCCGTTGTCGAACCCGGGGATGAAGATGACGTTCCGCGCGAACTGTTCCCCGCTACCGCCGTGCACGCAGTGCCCCGCGGTGACCACGAGGTCACGGCTGGGGCTGGACACGACGCTCGCGGAGCAGGCGTAGTCACTGCCGCCGATGGTGGCGAACAACCGGCCGGTGGTCGTGGTAACCAGCCCGCCCCGGGTGTAGGGCGTTCCGGCGCTCGGGGGCGGGGGAGCGTCGCTCGCGGCCGTTTCGGAGTCGCCGACGGCAGGCGGGGCCGGCCCGGGACTGAGGGGGGCGGTATCGGCATGGTCGTTCGTGCGGGCCCCGAAGGCTCGGGCCCGCCGCTGCGCGCTCCAGTACCGTTCGACCTCGCGCTGCTCGGCGAGGGTCACCGCCCCCGGCGCCGAGAGGAGCTGTCCCGCGGTGGATCCCGGGTACGTGGCGGCGATCGGCGCGTCCCCTCGCCCGGTGGCCGACGCCGCCTGGGCGGGGCTGGCGGGAAGGGCTGCGGGTGCCAGCGCGACGCCCGCCGTCAGCAGGATCGCGACGGTGAGCCTCGATCGCGCCGGCGGGCGTGGGCGGGCCCGGGTGGCGCCGGGTACATCCGCCGGCGGGAGTGGTCGGAGGCGTGCCGCGTCCGCCTGTCGCTCGCACTCCTGGTCTGCACTCCGTGACGTCACGACAGCGAAGAGTAGCAGTACTGTCGCCTTCTGTGGCGGCTTGCGGGCGTTGTGGGACGGGTGGGTCGGCGGGCAGCGCCTCCCGCCCTCGTCGCCCCCTCTCCATGGGCCGGTTGGAGAGGGCTGTAGGGGTAAGACGGCTAGGTGCTAGATAGTCCGGAAGAAACGGTACCTATCAACCCGTATCATTCAAGCCATATCATCGAGACCATGGCTGGAATCGCGCTGACGCCGGTGTCGTATCTGGTCCTGGGGGAGGTGGCGCGGCGTGGCAGCGCCACTCCGTACGAGCTCAAGGTCGCGGTTGCCGGCTCGATCGGTAACTTCTGGTCGTTTCCGCACGCCCAGCTCTACAAGGAGCCGCCCCGCCTTGCCGCGGCCGGACTCCTCTCGGAGGAACGGGAGGAGTCCGGCCGCAGGCGGCGGATCTTTCGCCTGACCGACGCCGGCCGGAGCAGGTTGGCCGCGTGGCTCGCCGTCCCGGAGGCCGGGCGCACCGAGCTGCGCGATCCCGGCCTGCTCAAGCTGGCATTCGCCGATCTGGGCCGGCCGGGTGATGTCAGCCGGCTCGCGCGGGCCCAGGCGGCGGCGCATCGCGCTCACCTGGAGGTGTACCGCTCCCTGACCGCGCTGCCCGCGGGTGCCCTGGCCTGGTCGCTGCGCCGGACCCTCGATCTCGGGCTCGGCTACGAGGAGCTCGCGGTCGAGTTCTGGGAACGCCTCGCCGCCGAGCCGGGCGGGGTGGCGCGGCGGTCAGCGGACGGTGCGGTGCCTGCCCCGGGCCCGCAGGTAGTCCCGGATGACGTAGTTGCCAAGGGCGGCGGGATCGGGTGAGAGAACCCGCCCGCCGTTGCGTCTGGCTATCTCCTCGACGAACTGCACCAGCCGTGGCTCGTCGTCGAGCATGAACACGTTGACGGTCACGCCGCGCCGGGTGAGCCGGTCGACCTCGGCCAGGGTCAGCTCCAGGGTCTCGGGCATCGGCGGCCAGGAGAACGAGGGAGTGCCGTCGCGCAGCAGGTGCGCGGTGGGCTCACCGTCGGTGACCACCATGATGACCGGCTCCGACTGCGGGTAGCGGCTCAGCAACCGGCCAGCGATGAGCAGGGCGTGCTGCAGGTTCGTGCCCTGCACCATCTCGGAGTCGAGCCCGGCGAGCTCGACTGGCCGCAGCTCCCGGGCGTAGTCCGAGAAGCCGACAATGTGGATCTTGTCTTGCGGGAACGACGTGCTGACGAGCGTGTGCAGCGCGAGTGCCGTCGACTTCGCGATGCCCCAGGTGCCCCGCAGCGCCATCGAGTAGGACAGGTCGACGAGCAGGCACACCGCCGCCGTGGCGCGGCGCTCCGTCTCGGCGACCTCGAAGTCGGCCACCGCCAGGCGGATCGGGTGGCCCCGGCCGGGCGGACCGCCGCGCAGCACCGCGTTGCGGACCGTGCGGACGACGTCGATCGGCTGGGCGTCGCCGAACTGCCAGGCCCGGGAGGTGCCCAGCAGATCCCCGGCGGAACCCGCGTCGGTCACGCTGTGATCCCCGCGGCCCCGGGCGGAGACCTGCCGGAAGATCCGGGCCAGTGCGGCCTGCCCGATCCGGCGCACCGCCCGCGGGGTGAGCTCCAGGCTCCCGGCCCGGCGGGTGAGGAATCCCTGCCGCTCCAGCTCCCGTTCGATCTCCTGCAGCCCTCGCAGATCGTCGACGGCGGACCGGCCCAGCGCCCGGGCCACCGCCTCGGGGTCGACGTCTTCCAGGGCGGCCCCGGCGTAGTCCTGCCCCAGCGCGGCGGCCAGTTCGTCCAGCTCCGCGAGCTCCTCCAGCGCGGTGGTGGCGTCGCCGAGGCCGAGCGGTTCCTCGCCGGTCAGGCCGTCGCCCAACCGGCCGGCCCGCCCCCGCAGCCGTCCACCCCAGTTGAGGTCCGGTCGGGACGCGCGCAGCGCCTGCGCCAGGCGTGACATCTCCGCGGCGAGCCCCAGGTCCTCCATCGCCGTGGACATCAGGTCGGCGAGTTCGGAGCGCTGCTGCGGGGTGAGCCCGGCCAGCAACCGCGCGGCGGCGGCGGCCCGGCGGGCCAGCGCGTCAACCAGTTCCTCCAGCGAGCCGGGGTTCTCCGGAAAGAAGTCGCCGAACTCCCGCATGAACCGGGCGAACGCCTCGTCGGTGTCCTCACCGCGGGCGTCCGCCTCCAGCAGGGCGTTGAGCGCGCCGACCATCTCCCGGATCCGGGCGAAGTCCTCGGGCGTGGCCCCCTCCAGGGCCTGCTTCATCCCCCTGAACTGGGAATCGAGGACCTCGCGACGCAGCAGCTCGGAGATCTTCTCGTACGTCTCGCGGGCCGGCTGCGACTGCCAGTCGTACTCGGCGAGCGAGCGCACCGCACGGGCGGGGTCCGCGGGCAGCGCGTCCAGCTCGGCTTCGCGCAGCCGGGCGTCGTCGGAGGGGTCGGGGAACAGCGCCGCCCGTTCCTGGCCCACGGCGGTGTCGAGCAGCCGGCGGACCTCTTGGAGCGTCCCGTCCATCCGGCCGTGGGATCGGGCCTCCCGCCGGTGCCGCTCGACGGCCCGGCGCATGTCGTCCAGACCACGCCGGCCCGGCATGCCCCGGCGCAGCAGCGACTCCAGAGCCTCCCGCGGGGTGCGTCCCTCCATAATCTGGCGGGACATCTCATCCAGGGCGTCGGACGCGGTGAAGGGAGAGGCGAGTGGGTCGGGTCCGCCGTCCCACGGGCCATACCGGAATGTTCCGGAATTCACTGTTCCTCCTGGAAGCTTCCGTGCCGAGGCCAGGTGCCGCCGGGTCAGGTGCCGTAGACGGTCCGTCCGGGAAGCTCTTCCTTGGCCAGCCGGCGGTTGAGGTGCAATCCCTCCATCGCCAGCTCCAGCGCGGCCGCCGCGAGCCCCGGCGACTCCGCCCCGTCCACGCCGAGCCTGGTCAGGATCGCCGCGAGCCCGGGCACCGGCCCGACCCGGCGCAGCAGCTCGGCCGCCGCTACCAGGTCGCCGGTCTCGACCGGGCCATCCGCGTCGAAGCGGGCCTGCAGGCCGGTGAGGTCCGCGCCGGCCAGCCTCGCCCGGAATGTCTCGGCCACCGCGCGGCGCAGCAGCAGCGCGAGGACCTCGTCCTCCCGGCCCTCCTCCAGCTGGTCGAACTCGACCTTGCCGCGTACCGCCGGGACGATCGCGGCGAGGTCGACCACCCGTGCGGTGGGCGTCTCCTCGCCGGTCAGCGCCGCGCGGCGGACTGCCGAAGCCGCCACCGTCTCGGCCGCGGCCACCGACACCCGGGCCGACACCCCCGAGCGCTGGTCGACCTGGGGGGCGTCGCGCACCAGCCGGGTGAACCGGGCCACGATCTCCACCAGGTGATCGGGTATCTCCGGTGCGCCGAGCGGGGACCCCGCCCAGGACATCACCGCCTCCTGGCGGATCAGCGCCAGTTCGTCGGTGAGGTGCAGCGGGTAGTGGGTGCGGACCTCGGCGCCGAACCGGTCCTTGAGCGGCGTGATGATCCGCCCCCGGTTGGTGTAGTCCTCGGGGTTGGCGGAGGCGACCAGCAGCAGGTCCAGCGGCAACCGGAGCAGGTAGCCGCGGACCTGGATGTCCCGCTCCTCCAGCACGTTGAGCAGCGCGACCTGGATCCGTTCGGCGAGGTCGGGCAGCTCGTTGACGCTGAAGATCCCGCGGTTGGTGCGCGGCACCAGCCCGTAGTGGACCGTCTCGGGGTCGCCGAGCGTGCGGCCCTCGGCGACCTTCACCGGGTCGACGTCGCCGATGAGGTCGCCGACGCTCGTGTCCGGGGTCGCGAGCTTCTCGCTGAACCGCTCGCCGCGGTGCCGCCAGACCACCGGCAGCGCGTCACCGAGATCGGCCGCCAGCGCCCGGCATCGGCCACAGACCGGCGCGTAGGGGTGGTCGTTGATCTCACAGCCGGCGACGGCCGGCGACCACTCGTCGAGCAGGCTCACCAGAGTGCGGATGAGCCGGGTCTTGCCCTGCCCGCGCTCGCCGAGGAAGACGATGTCGTGACCGGCCAGGATGGCCCGCTCGACCTGGGGAAGGACGGTCTCGTCGAAACCGACGATGCCCGGGAACCGGGGGCCGTCGCCCTGCATCAGGGCGACGAGGTTGTCGCGCAGCTCCGTCCGCACCGGGCGGTGCGCGTGCCCGCTGCGGCGCAGCCCACCCAGGGTGGTGAACTGCGGGGCGGCGGCCGTCGGCGGGTGGGCCGCAGATGCCACGGTCGGGGGCACGGTCGGTGGTATGGAATGACTCGGCTGTGCCGGCAGATCCTCCACCCGTCGACGGTACGCCGACGCCGCCACCCGTGCAGCCGGGCCTGCGGTCGTCCGCTGCTGGCGTAGTCAGCCCGAGTAGGGCGACACCGAGACGATCTCGACCTTGGCCGAACGGCCGTTGGGCAGCGTGTAGGAGACGGTCTCGCCCGCCTTGTGCCCGGTCACCGCGCCGCCTAGCGGGGACGCCGGGGAGAAGACCTCGATGGGCGTGCTGTGGTCCTCGCGCGAGCCGATGAGGAACTTCTCCGTCTCTCGTTCGCCGGGGAAGCGCACCTCGACGACGGTGCCGGGGCCGGCCTCGCCGGTCGCCGCGGGTGCCTCGCCGACCTGGGCGTCGCGCAGCAGGTCCGTGAGCTGGCGAATCCGGGCCTCCTGCTTGCCCTGCTCCTCCTTGGCCGCGTGGTAGCCGCCGTTTTCCTTGAGGTCGCCCTCCTCGCGGGCAGCCTCAATCTTGGTCGCGATCTCCGTACGCCACGGGCCGGTCAGGTAGTCGAGCTCGGAGCGGAGCCGGTCGTATGCCTCCTGGGTGAGCCAAGTCTGCTGCGTCACGCGGGTCACGCTCCTCGGTGAACATCAAAAGGGCCATCATACCAAAATGAATCAAGGAATCCGATGTCGGGCTTGGTGGCTCCGGCGGCGTCTGGACCGCCCGGAAGCTCCGGACCGGCGGGTCAGCCCTTACGGGTGATCCGACAGCCCTCGCCTTCGACCTCGACCACGAATGCTTCACGCAGGGGTGGGAGGACGACGGAACCGGCCGTCGTCCATCGGCCCTCCGGAGCGGGCCGACGACGATGTCGGTGCGCCGGTCGACGGCAGGCCTGCCGTCGAAGCATGCGCGGACGGTGCATTGTGCCACGGCGTTGGGTGACTTTTCCAGACCGAACGCGGGGCGGGCCCCGGCGGTTCCTCAGGCGAGGTCGGATCACCCAGACCGGTGAGCCCGGAACAACGTTGAGGCATCAGCAACGTCGAGGGATCAGGAACAATGGGCCGCATGCCTGCGGTCCACGATCGGCATGGCCTGCGCCTGATGGCCATCCACGCCCACCCCGATGACGAGTCCAGCAAAGGCGCCGCCACCATGGCACGTTACGCCAGCGAGGGCGCCGACGTCCTCGTGGTCACGTGTACCGGGGGGGAGGAGGGCAGCATCCTCAACCCCGCGATGGACCAGCCAGGTGTCGCCGCCCAGATGGCGGAGATCCGCAGGCAGGAGATGGAGGCTGCCCGGCTCATCCTCAGGGTCCGCCAGGAGTGGCTCGGCTTCGTCGACTCCGGACTGCCTGAGGGCGATCCGCCGCCGCCTGTTCCGGACGGGCGGTTCGCCACCATCGCGCTCGGCGAGGCGGCCCGTCCGCTGGTCCGGTTGATCCGTCAGTTCCGACCACAGGTCATCACGACCTACGACGAGTCGGGCGGGTATCCGCATCCCGACCACATCATGACCCATCGGGTCAGTGTGGAGGCGTTCGAGGCGGCCGGTGATCCCGACCGTTATCCCGAGGCCGGCGTCGACGCCGGCCTCGAACCCTGGCAGCCGCTCAAGCTTTACTACCACCTCACCTTCCACAAGGAGCGCGTCCTCGCTCTCCACGAGGAGATGATGGCCCGCGGTCTGGAGTCCCCCTATGCCGAGCGGCTGGCCGAGTGGGTCGACCGCGCCGAGGACACCGGTCGGCTCACCACCCAGGTGGAGTGCGCGGACTGGTTCGAGACCCGCGACCGGGCACTGATCGCCCACGCCACCCAGGTCGACCCCACCGGATGGTGGTTCCGGATACCCCTGGAGGTGCAGCGAGACGCCTGGCCGACGGAGGACTACCAGCTGGCCCGTTCTCTTATCGAGGTCGGCATGCTGCCCGAAGACGATCTGTTCAACGGCGTGTGACTCTCCGGTAACCCGACCTTTCAGGTGGCATGTGACTGTTCGGATGACATGTGACTTTTTGAACAGTATGTGATCTAGTCAACGGTGCGTGACCGCGGAGGCGGAGGACTCGTACGGCAGGGCGTAGGGTCGGAATCGGCGCCCGTCGTGGAGTGTCCCCGTGGCGGGCGGTGACAGCAGGTGTGGCGGACACCAGAGGACACCAGGTGTGAGGACGTGCCCGTGAACGAGGTCTTCGCCGCTTCCGTGCTGGTCGAGAGGAAGATCGACGCCGGAGCCGTCGGGCTCCTCGTCGTCCTGGCACTGATCGCGGCCTCCAGCGTGATCTTCTTCTTCCTCTCGAAGAGCCTGCGCCGGATGCGGTCGAACGTCGCCAGCGGCGAGTTCGCCGGCGTCGACCCTGATCCGAACGCGATGCGCCGGCTGGACGGCGGAGACGGGCCGGTTATCGACGGGGAGGTCGTCGAGGAGACCGCAGGCACCGCCGGCGCCGGTAGCACGGCGGGTGGCGGCGAGCAGCTGGACCTGCCGACCCAGCCTGGACCCCCCGCGGGCTCCGCGGGGAGCGATCGGTAGGCGGCTGCCGCAGACCCCGGCTAGGCGGGGGAGATGGCGATATTCACGATCCGGCCGGGCACGACGATGATCTTCTTGATCGTCCGACCATCGGTCTGCCGGGCGAACTCGGGATGCGCGGCGAGCAGATCGCGAACCGTCTGCTCCGCTGAACCGTCCGGAACCTCGATGGTGAACCGGACCTTCCCGTTCACCTGGACCGGGATCGTCCTGACCGACTCGGCGGCCAGCGCCGGATCCCTGATCGGGAAGGCGACCGTGCTGACCGACTCCTCGTGACCGAGGCGGGACCACAGTTCCTCGGCGATGTGCGGAGCCAGCGGGGCCGCCATCAGGGTGAGCGGCTCGGCGAGCGCGCGGGGGGTGGGGGATTTCCCGTAGCTCTTGCTGACGAAGTTGGTCAGTTCGATGAGCCGGGCGACCGCGGTGTTGAACCGCAGCCCCGCGTATTCGGCGGTGACCGTGAGGATCGTCCGGTGCAGGACGCGAAGAGCCTCGCCGTCCAACGGCTCGTCAACGACGGCGGCCGCCCCGGTGGTTTCGTCGACGACGGTGCGCCACAGCCGCTGGAGGAACCGGTGCGAACCGACGATGTCGTCGGTGTGCCATGGCCGGTCGGCGTCGAGCGGGCCCATCGCCATCTCGTAGACGCGCAGCGTGTCGGCGCCGAACCTGTCGTACATCTCGTCCGGGCTGACGCTGTTCTTCAGGCTCTTGCCCATCTTGCCCGAGCGCCGGTTGACCGGGGCGCCCTGGAAGAGGAACCGGCCGTCGGGGGTCGCCGTCACCTCGGCAGCCGGGACGTACATGCCCCGGGCGTCGGTGAAGGCATCCGCCTGGATGTAGCCCTGGTTGAACAGCCGCTTGAACGGCTCCTTGGTGGAGACGTGGCCCAGGTCGTAGAGCACCTTGTGCCAGAACCGGGCGTAGAGCAGGTGCAGCACGGCGTGCTCGACACCGCCGACGTACAGATCGACGCCGCCGTCGCCGGGAACCGCGCCCGGCCTGGCCATCCAGTAGCGCTCGACGGTCGGGTCGACGAAGCGCTCGGTGTTGGTCGGGTCCAGGTAGCGCAGGTAGTACCAACACGAACCGGCCCACTGCGGCATGGTGTTCGTCTCGCGCCGGTACTGCTTCGGCCCGTCGCCGAGATCCAGGGTGACCGTCACCCAGTCGGCCACCCGGGCCAGGGGGGGCACCGGGTCGCTCGCGTCGTCCTCGGCCATCGCCGTGGGCCGGAAGTCGGTCATCTCCGGCAGCTCGATCGGCAGCAGCTCGTCGGGAACCGCGTGAGGCAGCCCGTCGACGTCGAAGACGACCGGGAACGGCTCGCCCCAGTACCGCTGGCGGGAGAACAGCCAGTCCCGCAGCCGGTACGACCGCGCCGACCTGCCGGCGCCGAGCTCCTCCAGCCAGTGAACCGTGGCCTTGATCGCCTCGCTTTTCGACAGGCCGACCAGCACCGGGGCGCCGGCCGGACCGGGCCGATACTCGCCCGCACCGCTGAACGCCTCGGGCCACTGCGCTGATGGAGTCGCGGGCACTACCCCGTGCGCGGCGTACCAGTCCGCGTCCGGCTCCAGCACGGCGGGGATCGGCAGGTCGAACGCGCGGGCGAAGGAGAAGTCCCGGCTGTCGTGCGCCGGTACCGCCATGATCGCCCCGGTGCCGTAGCCCAGCAGTACATAGTCGGCCAGGAAGACCGGGATGACCCCGCCACCGACCGGGTTGCGCACGTACGAGCCGGTGAACACGCCGGTGCGGTCGATGACCTCCTCGCCACGCTGCCGGTCGCTGCGGTGGGCCGCGAACTCCCGGTAGGCGTCGACGGCGGCTCGCGGGGTCCACGCCGGATCGGTGCCTGCCGCCGGCCCGGCGGTGCCCGCTGGTTCCGTGCCGCCGCCCGGCTGTCCCGCCGGGAAGCGCCAGCTCACCGGGGTGTCCGCCGGCCAGGTGTCGGCGATCAGCGCGTCGACCAGGGGATGTTCGGGCGCGAGCACCAGGAAGGTGGCCCCCGCCAGGGTGTCCGGGCGGGTGGTATAGACCTCGATGCGCCGGGCGGTCGATGAGCCAGACGGATCGGACGGATCGGACGCCCTGGATGGACCTGCCCCCTCGCCGGGGGCGACGACGGTGAACTCGACGCTGGCGCCCTCGCTGGGACTGATCCAGTTGCGCTGCATCTGCTTGATCGAGTCCGGCCAGTCGACCAGGTCGAGGTCGGAGATCAGCCGCTCGGCGTAGGCGGTGATCCGCAGGATCCACTGCTTCAGCGGCCGGCGAAACACTGGGTAGTTCCCGATGTCGCTGCGGCCGTTGGCGGTGACCTCCTCGTTCGCCAGCACGGTGCCCAGCCCCGGGCACCAGTTGACCAGCTGTTCGGAGATGTAGGCCAGGCGGTGCGCGTTGACGACCTTCCGGCGGGACACCTCGTCGAGTTCGGTCCACGCCAGCCCGGCCGGGTTCGCCGCCCGGACCGCGTCAACCGACACGGCCGTGTTCCCCCCGGCGGGGCCGGCTACCGGCGCCCGGGTGCCCGCGGCGAACTCCTCGATCAGCTCGGCGATCGGCCGGGCCCGGCCGGCCTGCGGGTCGTACCAGCTGTTGAAGATCTGTTGGAAGATCCACTGCGTCCAGCGGTAGTAGCCCACGTCGGTCGTCGCGATCTCGCGGCGGGTGTCGTGGCCCAGCCCCAGCCGGGAGAGTTGGCGGCGCATGTTGGCGATGTTGGCGTTGGTGGTGTCGCGGGGATGCTGGCCCGTGTTGATGGCGTACTGCTCGGCGGGCAGGCCGAAGGAGTCGTATCCGAACGGATGCAGCACGTGCCGGCCGGACATCCGCAGATAGCGGGCGAACACGTCGGTGCCGATGTACCCCAGCGGGTGCCCGACGTGCAGCCCCGAGCCGCTCGGATAGGGGAACATGTCCATGATGTAGAACGGCTCCCGGCCGGCGACCTTCTCGAAGCCCGCCGAGAGCGGCCCGACCGGGTTCGGCGAGTTGAACGTGCCCTCGTCGGCCCACCGGCGCTGCCAGCGCCGCTCGATGTCGGCGGCGAGCCGGGCGTCGTACCGGAAGCTCGGCTCGACGCTCCCGGTCCCGGCGGGGGCGCAGCCCGCGGCTGCCGGGATGATCCCGCCGGATGCGCCGGTCGGTGCCACCGTGGTGTCCGCGGCGCCGGTCCGGGCGCCGGGCTCGGCCGTCTCACTCATCGCTCGTGCCATCCAAACTCGTTGGTACGTCGACCCTCTCACCGCTCTCGCGGCGGGAACGGCGGCCTGACGGACGGCGGTCGGGCGAGCGGACGGCGGGGATCGTGCGGTCCCACGAGCCTATCCGCCGGGTACGTCGGCGCGGCGGGCCGGTCGAGGAAGCGCGCCGATCACGTCGGCGCGGCGTGGAGATGAGGGCGGACTACCTGGGCGCGCCTTTGGTTGCATATCCAGAGGCCTACGGGGTTCCGCGGGCCTGGCGGACACGCAGATCATGAGGAGTTCGGGTGCCTAACAAGCTCGCGGAGCAGACGTCTCCGTACCTGCTACAGCACGCGGACAACCCGGTCGACTGGTGGCCCTGGAGCCCGGCGGCCTTCGCCGAGGCGGCCCGGCGGGGGGTGCCGGTGCTGCTCTCGGTGGGCTACGCATCCTGCCACTGGTGCCATGTCATGGCGCACGAATCGTTCGAGGACGTCGTGACCGCCGAGTACATGAACGACCACTTCGTCAACATCAAGGTGGATCGGGAGGAGCGGCCCGACGTCGACTCCGTCTACATGGACGTCACCGTCGCCCTGACCGGGCACGGCGGCTGGCCGATGACGGTGTTCCTCACCCCTACCGCCGAGCCGTTCTTCGCCGGCACCTACTTCCCGCCGCGTCCCCGGCCTGGCATGGGGTCGTTCCGTCAGGTCCTGACGGCGGTCACCGAGGCCTGGCAGACCCGGCGGGACGAGATCGAGGAGTCGGGGGCGGACATCGCCCGCCGGCTCGCCGAGGCGGCGACGCGTGGTCCGGCGTCCGGTCTCGCCGCCGAAATCACCCCGGCTCTGCTCGACACCGCCGTGGCGGGGCTGTCGGCCCGCTTTGACGCCCGTCACGGTGGATTCGGCGGTGCGCCGAAGTTCCCGCCGTCCATGGTCGCCGAGATGCTGCTGCGGCACTCCGCCCGCACGGGGGACGCGCGCAGCCTGGAGATGGTCGCGGTGACCTGCGAACGGATGGCGCGTGGGGGCATCTACGACCAGCTTGCCGGGGGGTTCGCCCGGTACAGCGTCGATGCGACGTGGACGGTCCCGCACTTCGAGAAGATGCTCTACGACAACGCGCTGCTGCTGCGGGTCTACCTGCACCTGTGGCGGGCCACCGGGTCGGCACTGGCCGAACGGGTGGTCCGGGAGACGGCAGCCTTTCTGCTCGCGGATCTGCGCACCCCCCAGGGGGGGTTCGCCTCGGCGCTCGACGCGGATGCCGTTCCCGCGGACGCCGTTCCCGCGAGCGCTGCCCCGGCGGGAGCGCACCCCGAGGAGGGGGCCAGCTACGCCTGGACACCCGCCCAGTTCGTCGCCGTCCTCGGGCCGGAAGACGGGCGGTGGGCCGCCGGCGTCTTCGGCGTCACCGAGGAGGGCAGTTTCGAACGTGGTACGTCGGTGCTGCGCCTGCCGGCGGACCCGGACGATCCGGCGAGGTTCGCGGCGGTCCGCGCGGCCCTGGCCGCGGCACGGGCGACCCGGCCGCAGCCGGCTCGCGACGACAAGGTGGTGGCCGCCTGGAACGGCTTGGCCATCGCGGCGCTGGCCGAGGCCGGCGCGTTGTTCGACGAGCCGGACTGGATGCGGGCCGCCGAACAGGCCGCCGTCCTGCTCCGGGACGTGCATCTCGTCGACGGACGCCTGCGCCGGACGAGCCGGGACGGGCTGGTTGGCGTGAACGCCGGGGTACTGGAGGACTACGGCGACGTCGCCGAGGGACTGCTCACCCTGCACCAGGTCACCGGCGATCCGGAGTGGCTCGCGCTCGCCGGGACGCTGCTGGACATCGTCCGTGATCGGTTCGCGGCCTCTGACGGGGGGTTCTTCGATACCGCGGACGACGCGGAGGTGCTGTTGCGCCGGCCGCGGGACGACTCGGACTCGGCGACCCCGTCGGGCCAGGCTGCTGTCGCCGGTGCCCTGGTCAGCTACGCGGCGTTGACCGGTTCCACCGAACACCGGCCGGCCGCCGAGACGACGGTGGCGCGCGTCGCTCCGTTGCTGGCCCGGGATGCCCGGTTCGCCGGTTGGGCCGGTGCGGTCGCCGAGGCGCTGCTGGCCGGGCCGGCCGAGGTCGCGGTCGTGGACAGCCCGGCGCTGGAACGGCTCGCCCGCCTCGGCACGGCGCCCGGTGCGGTCGTGGTGACCAGCGGACCGCTGACCGTCGGCCGGGAAACGGCTGGGGTGTACGTGTGCCGGGACTTCGTCTGTGAGCTGCCGGCCCGGACCGCAGCCGAGGTGCGCCGCCAACTCGGGGTGAAGGTGGCCAGCTGACCGTCCCCTCTTCTTTCACTGGTGATGCGGTAAGCATGTTGCACTGGTGATGCGGTAAGACTGGTGGTGCGGTAAGCATGTAATTGTCACGAGGGGTTCTTCGGATCCGCTCTGGAGCGCCAGATCGGGCCTTCGGGCCCGGATCAGCCGCCAGGCCGGGCCCGCGCGCGGGTTCCGATCGGAGATCGAGGGGACACGTCATGTCCGGTCCGCGTGGACGGGGGTACGGCAGGCCGGGGGAGCGGGCGGAGGTGGTTCCGGCGGACGACGCCGCAGCCTGGTTCGCCGAGCACATCCCGGCCGGGTGGTTCGCCGGGATGCCCACGGTGGTCGTGGACCGGGACGAGATCACGGTCATCGGGGTACTCGCGGCCGGCGGCGCCGCGCCCGGAGGAGGGCCGTCGGCGACGGGGGCCCGGATCCGGCGGTTCCGGGAGCAGACCCGTGAGGAACGGATCGCCATCGCCACGAAGGCCGAACATCGGTACAACCGCAAGGTGGCGTGGGGCGCGACCGTCGGTGACACCACCGAGCTGTTCACCGCGCTGTCCGTGCCGGTGATGACCCGGCTGCGCCAGCCGGAACGCCAGGTGCTCGACACCCTCGTCGACTCGGGGGTGGCGCGCAGCCGCAGCGAGGCCCTCGCCTGGTGCGTACGTCTGGTGGGCGAGAACGCCGACAGCTGGCTGCGCCAGCTCCGGGAGGCCATGGAACAGGTGGAGAAGATCCGCTCGGTGGGCCCTCGGCTGTAGCCGCCGGAGCCCCCGGTAGCCGCCGTGCGGGGGAAGGCTGTTAGTAGATGGCGAAGAGCAGCGCAATGTAGTGGCAGGTCGCGGCGACGAGGGTGAAGGGATGGAACACCTCGTGGTAGCCGAAGATCGTGGGTGCCGGGTCCGGTCGCCGGCAGGCGTAGACGACGGCGCCGAGGCTGTAGCAGACCCCCCACGAGCAGAAGTACCATCGAGGCGATCCCGGCCCGGTGGGCGAGCTCCGGGATCACGAAGACGGCTACCCAGCCGAGCGCGATGTAGAGCGGCACGGTCAGGTACCGCGGCGAGTGCAGCCACAGCATCCGGATGGCGACGCCGAGTCCCGCCCCTCCCCACACCACCGCCAGGACCACCCGAGCGGTCGTCGGCGGCATCGCAATCAGGGCGAAGGGGGTGTAAGTCCCGGCGATGAAAACAAAGATCATTGAGTGGTCGAGGCGTTTCATGCGCGCCCGGGCACGTGATGTCGACCACATCGTCCGGTGATAGAGGGCGCTCGTTCCGAAGAGGGCCGCAATACTCAGGGCGTAAACCGCGATACCGAGCCGGGCACGCAGCGTGGTAGCCAGTGCCACCGCAATGACGCCTAGTGTCAGGCTGATCGGGAAAGCGCCGGCATGTAGCCATCCCCGCATGCGCGGTCGCACCAGGTCACGCGGGTGCGAGGCGATGTCCGTCTGCGGAGGCCCGGCTGGCTGCTGTACGAGGGAAGCCACGCCGAGAACGATAGCCCGAGGGTTGCCGCCGTCACGAAGCGGAGCTGGACGGCAGCGGTCGGTCCGTATCGGTGCGTGATGGATCCGACGCTTCTGCGCACTCGCTATCGCGCGACTGCGGACGGAACGCGCGGTACAGTCTAATGATCCTGAACGTGGCCTCGAACTCCCCCTATATTGTGGGTTTTGTCTGAACGTCCACGAGTACGTTCGAGTTCTCAAGTGGGTACCTGCATATGGGAAGAGAGCGCGGCAGGTTCGACTCGACCGGAGGTGTGAGCTGTGACAACCGCGGCACAGGTTTCGGGGCTGGACGTGGCCCCCACGAGGCACGCCAGGCTGGTTGCCTGGGTGCGCGAGATTGCCGAACTCACTCAGCCGGATCGGGTTGAGTGGTGCGATGGATCAGAGGCGGAGTTCGATCGGCTGACCTCTCTTCTGATCGAGCAGGGGACCCTGGTCCGGCTGAATGACGAGAAACGTCCGAACAGCTTTTACGCCGCTTCGGACCCGGGCGACGTGGCCCGCGTGGAGGACCGCACCTACATCTGCTCCGAGCAGGCGGAGGACGCCGGTCCGACCAACAACTGGCTGGACCCTGCCGAGATGCGGGCCACGCTCCGGGGCCTGTTCGCGGGGTGCATGCGGGGTCGGACGATGTACGTCGTCCCGTTCTGCATGGGTCCGCTCGGCTCGCGCATCTCGGCCCTCGGTGTCGAAATCACCGACTCGCCTTACGTCGTCATCTCCATGCGGACGATGACCCGGATGGGAACGCCCGCCCTCGAGCAGCTTGGAACGGACGGTTTCTTTGTTCCGGCCGTCCATTCCCTGGGCGCTCCGCTGGAACCTGGCCAGGCCGATGTTCCGTGGCCGTGCAATACGACGAAGTACATTACCCATTTCCCGGAAACCCGGGAGATCTGGTCCTACGGATCGGGTTACGGCGGAAACGCACTGCTCGGCAAGAAGTGCTATGCGCTGCGTATTGCGTCCGTCATGGCCCGCGACGAGGGCTGGCTCGCCGAGCACATGCTCATCCTCAAACTGACGTCTCCCGCCGGCAAGGTCCACTACATTGCCGCCGCATTTCCGTCGGCCTGTGGAAAGACCAATCTGGCGATGCTCATCCCAACCCTGCCGGGCTGGCAGGCGGAGACTGTCGGTGACGACATCGCCTGGATGCGCTTCGGTGAGGACGGCCGGCTGTACGCGGTCAACCCGGAGGCCGGGTTCTTCGGGGTCGCCCCGGGGACCGGCGAGCAGACCAACCCCAACGCGGTCAGGACCCTCTGGGGCAACGCCATCTACACCAACGTGGCCAGGACCGATGACGGTGACGTCTGGTGGGAGGGGCTGACCAAGCAGCCGCCGGCGCGCCTCATCGACTGGAAGGGCCGCGACTGGACCCCCGAGTCCAGCGAGCCCGCCGCACACCCCAACGCCCGCTTCACCGTCCCGGCGGGCCAGTGCCCGACGATCGCCCCGGAGTGGGAGGATCCGCGCGGCGTGCCGATCTCGGCGATCCTGTTCGGCGGGCGCCGGGCGACCGCGGTGCCGCTGGTCACCGAGGCTCCCGACTGGCGGCGCGGGGTGTTCTTCGGCTCGATCGTCGCCTCCGAGACGACGGCGGCCCAGGCCGGAGCGATCGGCAAGCTGCGCCGGGACCCCTTCGCGATGCTGCCGTTCTGCGGCTACAACATGGCCGACTACTTCGCCCACTGGCTCGAGGTCGGGCAGAAGGCCGACCAGACGAAGCTCCCGCGGGTCTACTACGTGAACTGGTTCCGCAAGAGCCCGGAGGGCAGGTTCCTGTGGCCGGGATTCGGCGACAACAGCCGTGTCCTCGCCTGGATCGTCGGTCGCCTGGAGGGCACGGCAGCCGGGGTGGAGACGCCGCTCGGCGTCCTGCCGACGAAGGACGCCCTACCCGTTGACGGCCTCGACATCGCCGAGGAGGACCTCGAGACCCTGCTCACGGTGGACGTCGAGGTGTGGAAACAGGAGGCCCAGCTGATCCCCGAGCACTACCAGACGTTCGGGGAACGGCTTCCGGCCGCCCTGTGGACCGAGCACGAGGCGCTTGTCGAGCGGCTGAACAGGGCAGACTGAGCGGCTGACGCACCCAACCGCGAGCTCCGTCCGGGGAGCGCACCGCCGGCACGGCACTTCGTGGCAGCGCCTCGTGTGATACCCCCGAGCGGCTCGGCCGAAGGCCGAGCCGCTCGGCGGGCTCCCGGCCCGGCCCGTGGCGACCGGTCGGCCGGGTGCGGCCTTCCTTCGCCGGCCCGGCGCCGGACTCGTTCGTAACTCCGCGTCGCGTCCGTTGTTCCGCCGTCGGCGGGCCGCGTTCCTACCGAGTGTCGCGGTACGGCTCACCTGAGCGGAGCACCATCCGATAATGACCACCCCGCGGATCCCGCATGTTCGCCGGGGATCAATCCCTTCTCCGGGTGAATTTCCGGGAATTCCCCAGCCGGTTGGCTGAATTTCCTCCGACCCGCCCGACGGTGCCAGTCGGCGCCCTCTTTCGGGCCCGGTTTGGTTCGATCCGATCTCGATGACATGTCGAGACAACGAGTGTCCGATCATCGGCCCGCGGTGTTCCATGGTGTTCCGTCGCGTTTCCCCCGCGGGCGCGCCTCATGCCGTCACCTCTCGGTCGTCGCGTTTCGGGTGACCCCTCACCGGCCATCACGCTTCGGCCTGTCGCGTTTCGGCCCACCCTGTCTCTGGCCGGCACGCCCGCGGTCATCCGGCTCTCGTCGGTCGCCGGGCTCATGGATCCGGTGGCGACCTGCGGCCGGTCGGTGCCTGTTGCCCCGGTCGGTGCCCGTCGCCGGAGTCGGCGCAGGTCCCGGGGCTTCTGAACCGGGCAGGGAGCGGTGACCTGGCTTCCTCGGGCGGCCGCTCGTGGTCCGGCCTCCGACGGCGCCACGCGCGGCGGCTGATGCTCCGCGTCATGATCCGGACGCAATGTGACCGATCGGGGTGCGACGGGAACTCCGGGGTGCGAGACGTTCCCAGTTCTTAACGTAACGTGTTGTCGGAAGTGGGTCGCCATCATCGAGGGCTGCGGTTACCGTGGGAGCGCTAGCGTCTCAAGCCGTGGTCCGGCATGGTGCCGGACCTCTCGGGAGGCCCCTCGGTGCCGCAAGCGCGACTACACCAGGAGGCCGGTGCCCGGCCCCTGCAGGGGTCGGTCCCGGACTACCTCCGAGTAAGCGGGTGGGCGTGTGCCACGAACGCATGTCGTCGACACAAGCGTGCTGCTTTCTGATCCTGGCGCGCTGCTGCGGTTCGCGGAGCACAATGTCGTGCTCCCCCTCGTTGTCATAGGGGAGCTGGAAGGCAAAAGGAACCATCCGGAACTGGGCTGGTTCGCCCGGGAGGCACTACGCATCCTGGACGATCTGCGCATCCGGCATGGTCGCCTTGATCAACCGCTCCCGCTGGACAACGGCGGGATGCTACGGGTGGAACTCAATCACACCGATGCGGCGGTGCTTCCACCGGGGTTCCGGGTCGACACGAACGACTCGCGGATCCTGTGCGTCGTGATGAACCTCGCCCGCGAGGGTGCCGACGTCGTACTGGTCACGAAGGATCTCCCGCTGCGGGTCAAGGCGTCGGTGCTGGGGCTGCCCGCCGAGGAGTACCAGGCGCTGTCCCCGGTGGACACCGGCTTCTCGGGGATGGCCGAGCTCACCGTCACCCAGGAGGACCTCGACCGGCTCTACTCCCGCGAGTACACCGAGATCCTGGAGGCCGCCGACCTGCCCTGCCACACCGGCCTGGTCCTCACCACCACCGGGGGGAGTGCCTCCGCGCTCGGCCGGGTGACCGCCGACAAGCAGGTCCGGCTCGTCCGCGGCGACCGCGACGCGTTCGGCCTGCACGGTCGCTCCGCCGAGCAGCGGGTCGCCCTCGACCTCCTGCTCGATCCGGATGTCGGGATCGTCTCCCTCGGCGGTCGAGCCGGCACCGGTAAGTCGGCGCTTGCCCTGTGCGCCGGGCTCGAAGCTGTGATGGAGCGCCGGGCGCACCGCCGGGTGGTGGTTTTCCGCCCGCTGTACGCCGTCGGTGGCCAGGAGCTCGGGTACCTCCCGGGCAGCGAGAACGAGAAGATGGCGCCCTGGGCCCAGGCGGTGTTCGACACTCTCGGTGCGCTCGTCTCCCCCGAGGTCATCGAGGAGATCGTGGATCGTGGGATGCTGGAGGTGCTGCCGCTCACGCACATCCGTGGCCGGTCCCTGCACGACGCGTTCGTGATCGTTGACGAGGCCCAGTCCCTGGAGCGCGGGGTGCTGCTGACCGTGCTGTCCAGGCTCGGGCAGGGGTCACGGGTGGTGCTCACGCACGACGTGGCACAGCGCGACAACCTGCGGGTCGGCCGGCACGACGGGGTCGCCTCGGTGATCGAGACCCTGAAGGGCCACCCGTTGTTCGCGCACGTCACGCTCACCCGTTCCGAGCGATCGCCGATTGCGGCCCTGGTCACGACGATGCTGGAGGATCTCGTTCTCTGAGCGATCTTGTTCTCTGACGGCGTGCTCCCCGATGGTCCGGCGAACGTTCGATGAACCTCCGGAGAACCCCCGGAGAACGTTCGGAGGGCATCTGGAGAGCGTCCGAGGGTCCCGGGCTACGGGACGTGTGGCCGCGGTGCGCGGTTGTGCGAGGAGACAACCACCGGAGGTGGCTTCCCATGTTCTTCGGTCGTCACAAGACGACACTGCCCACGCCCGAGCAGGCCCTTCCCGGCCGGGATCGGCCGGTGTTCGCGGGCGACGTCCCGCACACCGTGCTGGGGACCCCGCTCGCCGGCCCGTTCCCGGCGGGTCTGGAGACCGCCGTGTTCGGCCTCGGCTGCTTCTGGGGGGCCGAGCGCGCGTTCTGGAAGGTTCCCGGGGTGTACACCACCGCCGTCGGCTACGCCGGAGGGCACACCCCGCACCCCACTTATGAGGAAGTGTGTTCCGGGCTGACCGGGCACACCGAGGTCGTCCTCGTGGTGTACGACCCCGCGAAGGTCGGCTACGAGGAGCTGCTGCGCGTGTTCTGGGAAGGGCACGACCCGACCCAGGGCATGCGGCAGGGCAATGACGCGGGCACCCAGTACCGTTCGGCGATCTACACCACCACTGCCGGGCAGGCCGCCGCGGCGGCTGCCAGCCGCGAGGCGTTCCAGCAGGTGCTGACCGCCGCGGGCCTCGGGGCGATCACCACCGAGATCGCCTCGGCTGGTCCGTTCTACTACGCGGAGGAATACCACCAGCAGTACCTCTCCGACGCCAAGAACCCCGGCGGCTACTGCGGCCTGGGTGGCACGGGCCTGTCAGTATGTGGCCCATGGTCAGAGCGGGAATCTACGTCAGAGCCAGCCAGGACCGAACAGGCGCAGGGCTAGCAGTCTCACGTCAGGAGGCGGGCTGCCGCCCCCTCTGCGACCGTAAGGGCTGGGCGGACGAGGACGTCTACTACGGACAAGGATGTCGGTGCCCACTCCGGACGGCCACGCCCGGAGTGGGACCGGCTCGTTGACGACATCAAAGCAGGCCGCCTCCAGGCGATCGTCTACTGGCACATCGACCGGCTGACCCGCCAGCCCCGCGAAGTTGCGGGACGATGCCGGGCCGCACTTCGGGTTCGG
>NZ_CDXDOS010000040.1:0-20606 GCF_978021245.1 Frankia sp. CoBUL1 | reverse complement strand
CGAACACATCGCCGGAGACCGCCGCCGGACACTCCAATTCATAGCCACTTAACGCAACAGGACGTCACACCACGCGACCTTCGCGCAGCCCTGGGTCTCCTGGTCTGCTCCTCGGGGTCAGCAGCTTCGCTGCCAGATCAGCGCCTTGGCGAGGGCGCCCCACTCGTAGGCGATCGCATAAGGCCATTCCCGGAGGCGACGCGGACCGACCACAGTGACCCGCAGATCACCGTGGAAGCAACGGCTGATACGGATGCGGGCGCGGGTGTCCTGCGCGCGGCCGGTGACGAAGAGGATCCTGGTCCAGCCATGTCGGGCGGCGAGCTCAGCGGCGGCCCGCGCCTCGCCCCGCGTGGTCACCGGGTGCGGAGAAAAGCAGATCACCTCCGCCTTCGGTGCCTCGTGGGCCGAGCACCCCCGAGTCCCTGGGATGGACATCACGAGGACGGGAGCGTAACCGGTACGGGCCAACTCGATCGCCTTGCCGGTTCTGTCCCCCGGACCCGCCAACATGACGATGGCGTCCGCCTGGACGGGCACGTCGGCGGCGGGGAATACGAACAGCCGAAGGGTAAGCGCGGTGAAACCTGCCAGGAACACCGCGAACAGCATCACGATGAGCCGGCGTCGCCCCGCTCGTCCCCGCCGGTGGCGCGCAGCCCGGCCCGCCCCCGGCGGGGGACCGGATGACCCCCGCTCACCGGCCGGCGGTGACGACGCAGCGGAAACCACACCGTCATTCAAACATGCCGGTGTCCGACCACGACCGAGGAAATCGTCGGTGCCCGAGGACCCCGGCCGGTCCCGAACGCCCATCTGTCGGTATTTCTCCTGACCACGGGTTCTCCGTTTTCCGGGCCGGGCTAGAGCTCTCTCAACAAAGTCGCGAACCGGCCGGCCTGAGCTTCCGTGTTCAGGCGATGCTCCACGTCCAGGCGGGCGGCCGCACCGAGCGCGGCCGCCCGGTCCGGGTCGAGCACCAGATGCACGACCGCTTCAGCGAGCGCATCGGTGTCGTAGGGCGGGACGAGAATCCCGGTACGGCCGTGATCGACGTAGTCCCGGATGCCGGGGGTATCGGTCACCACGACGGGACGACCACTGGCCATCGCCTCCAGCACGACGGTTACGCCGCTCACGTGAAGATTGGGCCGGAGGCAGACGACCACCATCGACGCGGCCCTGTACAGATCGCTCACCTCGGGAAGAGTAAGACGGTTCCGACGCCGGCCGAGCCACGGTGGCACGGCCACGTTTCGGGCTGTCACCAGCTCGAGTCTCAGCTCCGCCAGCCTCAGCTCCGCCAGCCTGCTCCGCCCCTGGGGCAGGCCGCGGATCAACGTTTCGAAGTCGCGTTGCCGATCATTTCCGACACTCACCACAAGCCCTTTCTTCGGAGGGTTGACAGAGGCCCGGAAAAATGTGGAGTCGACCCCGAACAGGATATGCGAGAAACGTCTTTCAGAAATGCCCAGCTGCGTTCGGAGCGGCGGAATCTGGGCGGTGGAAAGCGTAAATATCCGGCTGGACCTTCGCAGGGCACAACGGGCGATCTTCAGCGAGCCGGGCCGTCGACCGGCGACATCGGCCAGCCAGATCACGCCGGTCACGACGGGGGGGTGGTTTCGCGTTCCCGCCATCAGCGCCGCCGGGACCCCGACCCGCTCGTCCCAGCACAAGACGACGTCCGAGCCGCGGACCGTTCGGCGGGAGGCCGCGGTCTCCACCCACTCATAGCCGCCGAAAATACGCGGACCACGAACGAAGAACGCGTCCCGGGATACCCGCAAGCTAACCGGGGAGACTTTCACTGAATAGCGCGCCAACCGGTCGAACCCATACGGAAGAGCGTCCGGAACCTCGCCGCGACCGTGACGCTCGCGCCACTTGTTCGCGTCAAGGCCGCCGCTGTAGTGAAGCGCAAGATTACATTCGACCATTAGTCCACCTAAGTTCTGGTAATTCACGAGAGTTCTCATCGCCAGCGCCGGGCGTCACCACGGGAAGTGTCGTCGGGTCCCCACGCACGCGCCCGGTCCGGTCACGATGGTCTACCGTGTGTGCCGCCCGCCTACCTGAATACGACTGCGTCGCGCGGGCCGGCGCCGGCCTGGGGTGATCAGACCGTGGATTTTGTCATGCAACAGTCAGATCGCGCCGACCGGGTGAGCGGAAAAACCCCCGCCACCCCGGCGCACTATAAGCATGCGCGCGCAAGCGTCGTCATTCCGGCCTGTAACGAGGCAGCCGTGATTGGCCGCTGCCTTGACCGGCTCGCCGACGGTGCCGCCCCCGAGGACCTGGAGATCGTCGTGGTCGCCAACGGCTGCTCCGACGAGACCGCCCGTCGGGTCCGCGACCGAGGTGTCCGCTGCGTGGAGACCGCGAAGGCCGGCAAGGCGGCCGCGCTGAACCTTGGCGACGCCGAGGTCACCACCTTCCCGCGATTCTATGTGGACGCCGACCTGGAGGTGTCCGGCGCCGACCTGCTACGGGTGGCCGACGTGCTGCGGACCGGCCCGGCGCTGGCCGCATCACCGCGCCTGACAATCCGTCTTGCCGGCACGAGCCGTGTAGTACGCGACTACTACCGCATCTGGCTGCGGCTGCCCTATGTGCGCAACGGCCGAATCGGTGGGGTCATCGGAGTGAGCGAGCAGGGCCGGGCCTGTTTCGATCGTTTCCCGGACGCAATCGCGGATGACTTCTTCCTCTATCACCGGTTCGCACCGGATGAGCGATCCACGGTCGACGGCACCTGTTTCGTCGTACATCCGGCCCGGACCGCACGCGACCTCGTTCGACAAAAGAGCCGGGTTTTCGCCGGCAACGCCCAACTGCGCGCCCTCGGGCTGGCGCCCGCGGGCGGTTCCACGAAGGATGGTCGTGGCATCGTCGGCGGGTCCGTGGACTGGCTCAGGGTGGTCCGCGCCGAGCCCCGCCTGCTCGGCGCGACGCCGGCGTACCTCGCGGTCTCCACCGTGGCGAAGGTGCTCGCCCGCCGGAAGGTTCGTCGCGGGGACCTCGGCACGTGGGAGCGTGACGGCAGCAGCCGCGGGGGCAGCCCGGCACCGGCACCGTCGACGTCGACGTCGTGTCCCTGACCTTACTTCGGGTCCGGCCACTCATCGGGTCCGGCCACACAGGTCATCGGCTCTGGCCGCACAGGACCACCGGCCGGCCGTTGTCCGCCCAGACGTTCCCGGCACTGAAGAAAGTGCTCCTACCGGCATCGTCGTTGCCCAGCCGGCAGACATTCCAGCGGAAGCCGCGGCCGAAACGGTTGTCCGTCACGCGGAGATTCTTGGCGGCGACCACGAGCGTCGTTCCGCCGGCGTTCAACCAATTGTGGTCGACGACCACGTCACGGTTACCTCCGTTCGCCCACTCCAGAAAGACGACGGCTGTCTGGGTCTTGTCGTACGGGGAGAGGTCGATGTTGTTGCACACCACACTCAGTTTCCGGACGCCGCGGACCTGGATGCCGTCGGTATGGGCCCCTTTCGGCGGCCTTCGGTCGTGGACGTAGTTATGGCGGATGATGACGCCGGAAACCGGTTCGAGCGTGGACGAGATGTGGAATCCGTCGTCGCCACCGGAAAGATTGCTGTACTGGATGACGTGACCGGTGCCACCGCTGATCGCAATCCCACTTGTCGCCACGTGATCGATCAGCACATGGCTTCCGCGCACGCGGATGCCATCGTGGACGATCGAGTTTCTTATCGTTACGTTGTCGGCGTAGATGTCGATGAGTCCGGAGAACTCCTTGTTCTCCAGTACCTGTCCGGGAGTGGCCAGTTTCCCGGCGGGCATCGGCTGGAACCGGGATCCGGGTGCGGGGCCGGTGTTCGAGGCGTCCGGCTTGCGGTCGCAGCCTCGGGCCGCGGCCTGGTCGTCCCCTGGTAGGCTGCGGGCCGCGGCACCGCCATCCGGTGAAACCCCGGCCGGGACAGTGGCGGGGGCCGGTGTGCCCGCCGTTCGCGTGGGCCCGCCTCTCGAGCGAAGGGCGACCAGCAGCCCACCGCCCGCCACCAGCACCGCAAGCACCGCCACGGATCCAATCAGGACATACCGGTGTCGATTGGTCAACTCAGCGCGAGCCATCGAATCCTTCCAGGGATATCCCACTGAGCCGGGGGCCGCGCCGTACCGGCTCTTTTCGCGGGCCCGCAGACCCGAGCGAGGCCTGCCAGCCGGTCTACGCCCGCACCGCCAGAAGACGGGATTCGGCCGGTGCGGCCGGGCCAAGGACGAAGTCCAGGAAGGCGACGTGCCGAGCGGACCAGCTGTTGTCCGCGACGAAATCCAGCCGGTCAGCCTCCGTGACGGCCGGCCAGGTCAGGACCTCGTTCATCGCCGCCACCGGATCGTCCCCCGGGCGCAGCAGCCGGACCCGCCGCCCGATGCCCCGAACCGGGGCGAGGTCCGTGGCGAGGACGGGACGTCCGGCCGCCAGATATTCGTAGATCTTGATGGGGTCCATGGCCTCGGTCAACGGAGTGCTCCGGTGGGTGAGCAGGCACACGTCGGCCGCGGCGATCAGACCGGTCACGGCCGGCCGGGGCAGATGCCCAGGCAACCGCACCGACCGCAGCAACCGCAGCGACCGGACGGAGGCCTCGTCCGGGATGGGGCCGGCCAGAATCACGGTGCCGGCCGACGCCAGGCGGCGAATCATGTCCAGATCGAGGCGAGTGTCGACGGTGCCCGCGTACACGCACCACGGCCGCGGGAGGCGCCGGAGCCAGTCCGGCGGGGACGGCGGGCGCAGCCACTCGGCCGGATCGACACCGTTGTGCACGACCAGCCCGGCACCGGTCGGCCCGGCACCGGTGGGATGGAGGCGTTCCAGCAGCGGCCTGGACACCGCGATGACCGGCAGCCGCCGGCGCCGGATCTCCTCGTAGGCATGCCGGAAGGCCGGATGCCACCGCCGTAGCGGTGGATAGGTTGCCCAGTCGTCCCGGGCGTAGTACATGACCGAGCCGGCCCAGGACATGTCGGCAAAGCCCGCCAGCGGCGGATACATGGTGATCACGACAGGTCGTTTACAGCCGGCTCGGGCCGCAGCCCGGCCGAGCCTCCTGTCATACCGCCGATAGGCCGCCCGCAGCGACGGCAGCGTCACCGGGTCCTTGCGGCGCCACCGCTGCGGCGACACCAGATGCCCCTCAACGCCACCGGACGGTGGCAGGACGGTGCTCCGGCCACCCCGCAGCACCGTACCGAGATGGCTCCGGAACGGCTCGGCCACCACCACGCGCCGGACCCGGGACGATCGCAGCAGGGTTAGCAGTAGACGATCGGGAGGACGCATGTACGCCCTGATCGCCATGTCCTGGAGCGTCTCGATCGGCAGGGCCAGCACCACGTCCCGCTGATCCGCCGTGGGGGCGTCTTTCATAAGAGTGAACTCCTTCACCGTTGAGCCATCGGGTTCACCCGTGAGCCGTCGGGCCCAGCGCGCCGTCTCTGCGCGACGACGCCGGAGCAGGCTGCCCCGAGCCGGCGCTCGCGCGCCGGACGCACTGCAGTAGGTCCGCCAACGCGGGTGGACGTTGCCTCCACGTGATCACGACGTAGGCCGCGGCACCGGCCAGCACGCTCGCCAACAGGCACACCGGGCGGGCGAGCCGGAACCCGTGGGTGAGCCACTGGACGGCGGCCATCACGGCGACGGTCCCCGCGGTCGCCACGACGTGCGGCCAGACCGCGGTGACCAGCTCGCGCGGCTTCGCGTCCACCAGGCTGAAGGGAATCGCGAAGCCGGGCGGCAGCAGGAGGACGATCACGATGGCGTACGCCGCCGCGACCCCGTTGATTCCCCACGGCAGGCCGGCGAAGTAGCTGCCGAGCATCAGCAGGCCGGAGAAGATTCCCCAGCGCAGCAGCAGGTCGGTTCTTCCCTTCACGTTGTAGAGGACCCCGACGCTGAAACTCACCGACTGGATGCCGCCGATCGGGGCGAGCAGCCAGATGAGCGGCACCAGCCGTTCCCAGCGCGCGCCGAGCACGACCAGGACGACGTCGCGCGCGACGACAGTGAGTCCAGCCATGACCGGAAAACAGACCAGAGCGGCGACCGCGCATGACCGGAAATAGACCCGGCGGATCGCGGAGTGATCGTTCTGGAGCCGGGAAAGACCGGCGAACATGACTTCCTGAAACGCCGTGGAAACAGTGCTCACCGGATACATGAGCACCCGCTGCGCCAGGCCATAGTAGCCCAACTGCTGGGCTCCGAGGAAATGCCCGACAATCACCTTGTCGCCGTGCAGCAGAAAGAAGTTGAAGACGCTGAACCCGCTCAGGTTGGCACTGAAACGCAGCACGGACCTGACCTCGGCGGGGCTGAACGAAGCTCTGGGACGCCACGGCGACTGCAGCCACGCGACGAGGGTGGTGACCCCGAATCCGACCAGATAGCCGATGACCAGTGACCACACCTGGTAGCCCAGCAGAGCGAGCACGATCGAGCAGGCCGCGTTGGCCGCCGTCCCGATGATGTTCGCCGCGGCGACGGCACCGAACTTCATCTCCCGGCGGAGCAGCCACTGCTGCAGGTCACCGAGGCTGGCGAGCAGCAGGCCGAGGCCCAGAACCTGGAGCACGGGCGTCAGCGCCGAGTCGCCGTACAGGCTGGCCAGGCCGGGCGCCAGCAGCGCCAGCAGGCCCGAGATGACCAGACCAAGCCCGATGTTGAGGAAAAAGACGCTGCTGAGCAGCCGCTCGCTGATCTTGTCTCGTTGGACGACCGCCATGCCGGTCCCGAAACCCCGCAGAATTTCGAGGAACATCACGATGACCAGCGCCATCGTCATGAGACCGAACGCCCGCGGTTCGAGCAGGTGCGCCAGGACGACCTGGACCAGCAGGCGGGTGACCTGCACGACAACCTGGTTCACCGACATCCACCGGGCGCCGCTGGCCATCGAACCGCGCGGCACCCGACGGGGCGGCGACGGTTCCGCCACGGCCTCCCTCGCCCCCGACGGGGCGGCCGACCGGGTCACGGCCGACCGGGTCACGGCCGGTGGCTGGCTCACCGCTGCCCCCCGGGGGCCAGGACCGCCGGTGCGGCGGTCATCCGCCAGAGTGCTCCGGCGCAGCCGATGAGCAGGAACAGCAGGCCGGCGAGCAACGAGAAGCTCAGGGCGTCGAAGGTGAGGAAGCTGGCGACCCCGGCGAGGATCGAGGCCGTCAACGCCTGGCCGAGTTCCCGGTCACGCTGTTCCTGGGCCCGCCGCCGCGCCCCACGGGCCACCGAGAGACCGACGGCGACCCAGACCAGCAGCACGGTTGTCCCGACGACTCCGGTCTCCAGCACCGAGCCGAGTAGCTGATTGTCAAGGTAGAAGTACTGGTGGGGGGTGAACGTGCCCAGCCCACGGCCGAGGAGCGGCCTTTGCGTGAACAACTTCCAGACCGGGGCATAGTCCTCGGTGCGGCCGGTCACGCTGGGGTCCGCGTCGGCCCGCAGGAACAGCGAGACGGTCGCCTCGATCAGACCGGGAAACACCGTGTGCAGGACGAGGACGGACCCGGCCAGCGCCAGCAGGCCGTTGAGGCGGCGGCGAACCGGCCAGATCGCCGTCAGGGTCAGGATCGCCACGGCGAGGCTCACGGCGGTGCTTCGCGAGACGCTCATCGGCAGGACGGCCCCGATGACGGTGACCTGGGCCCAGGCACCGACCCGTGCCCACCCGCGGGCGGCAATGGCGTAGTGCAGGGCCAACGGCAACACCACGGCCAGGACAACCCCGAACTCGATCGGATGCACGGCCGTCGCGGCGACCCGCTCGAAGCCGGACCGGACGTCAATGCGATCGGCGTCCGGACTGAGCGACAGTCCCGGGGGGACCAGGACGGCGCTGTAGTTACGACCGGTCAGAAACTCGATCCCGCCGATGGCGGCCATGAAGGTGGCGCCCAGCACCACCCGGCGCAGCAGACTGTCCAGCCGGGTCCGGCACCGGATCGCATCGGCGGCCAACAGCGTCACCCCGGCCTGTGCCACCACCGTCACGAGACTGCGATGAGCGGAGCTGACCTCTGTCGCTTCCACCACGCGGGTGAACATCATCGCGAAACTGAGCGTGAGAACCCATATGAGTACCAGCGTCGCGGCCCGCACCGGCTGGAACACCGGGTCGAACCGGGCGCGTCGTGCGGCCTGGTGAACCAGCCAGCCGGCAAGACAGCAGAGGCCGACGGGCACGGTCAGCTTCCCCAACGGGGGGAGCCGGTAGGTCGCCGGCACGGCGAAGAGAACGAAGACCATCGACGTCAGCAGCGTCACCGCGTCCCGCCGACTCGCCAGCAGGGGTACCGCCACGGCCGGGACGGCCAGCACCACGGCCGGCCCGACCGGCCCGAGCACCATCGCCGCCGCTACGGTGGCGGATCCGAACGCGACCGCTGCGAGCACCGGCCGGGCGGCGCCGGGGGCCGCCCGGCCGACGAGAGAGCCGGCGGTCACCCGGCCACCAGCCCGCTGATCACCGGTTCGCCTCTCACCGGTTCGCCTCGAACCGCCAGGCGACCCGTCGAGTGCCCGCCATGGAATCTTCGGGGAGTGCGTGCCGTCCGCGCCGACCCCGGCCGCGGCTGGCGCCCGCCCGGGCGGCACCGTAATGCTCCGCCCGTGACCGGGCCCGGCGCCCGACCTCGGCGTCGACGGCAAGCGCCAGCCCCAGCGCCGCCGCTACGCCGAGGAACGCGACGGTGCCAAGCAGCTTGAGGCTGCGGGCGGGCCGCACGCTCATCAGCGGCGGCTCGGACAGCGGCGCTATCCGGTAACGCTGGTCCGGCGGCACAGCAGACTGCAGGCCGTTCGACTTCGCGGTGATCACACGTACCACCTGATCCAGGGTGCGAGTGGCCTCGGTGGGATCGGCGGCCGTGGCCGTTATGTCGAGGAATACCGTCTCCGGTTGCACCGAGATCTCGTAGTCACCATGGAATCCAGCCGAACGGATCTCCTCCCGCACCTGCCGAGAGTCCATGATCTTCGATTCCGTGAGAGCCAGCGACTTGAGCGAATCGCCGAAGTAGGAAAGCGGGTTGACGGGCTGCAGGATAAACCCGGAACCGGAGGAGGATGCGGCGAGCTTCTGCTCCACCGACGGGCCAACCACGAGGACCATGGCCTTCGTCTGGTAGACGGGTTTGGCGACAGACATCGTGATCCCGATTGCGGCCGCCGTGGCGAGCAGGATCGGAAGCATGACATACCATCGGCGGAACGCCGTTCTGGCGGCCGTCACGATGTCCATGTCGGACTCCCCCGGTAAGCCGACGACGCCGACGGCGAGGCCTGGTCCGCACCATGACCGGAAGGTTCTGTCATTCGGGGCTCCAAGGATTCATGCTCCTGAACCGATCCCATCATCAGCCTGGACCGATTCAATGTAGTCGCCCTGCGCCGCGCCGATATGCAGGCCGACCCGCGTGTCGCCGCGCTACCTGGACCGCTGGGAGGGGAACTTCGCGGCGATTCGGGTCCCGATTCGGGTCCCGAATGCTGCGCGTACCTCGCCACCCATGTGCCGAGCATGGGGCAATGCCCACTGCCGCCCCAGAACCGCCAGGCAGCGAGCCCGCTCGGCCCGGTCGGGCCGGTCGTGGGACAGGATCACGTGAACCATCCTGATGGTCTTCTCCACCATCGGCAGCGACGGCACCCGCCGGTGCGGGTCAAACCACATGGCGCGTTCCGCAGCACCCGGGTTGGCATTCATCGAAGTGTTCTTGTGGAAACGCCTAAGAAACAGGCGTTCGGGCACCTCGACAAACTGGCCGTCCAGGGCGAGCTGCGCCAGGAGAACCACGTCGGAACCGACGTACTTTCCGATGAGATCCGTCTTCAGGAGCGCTTCTGCCCGTATGACGCCGAATACCGGATGGTATTCCGTACGGGTCGACAGGAAGTGTCGCAGACGCTCGTGCGGCGTCGGCTCACACAGGTTCATCCCATCCTCGAAGCCACCGGTCACCGTATCGTTCAGGTCGATGAGCGCCGTTTTGGGGTAGGCCAGGACGGCGGCGGACGACGCGGCGGTCAGGGCCGCGACGCACCGGCTGACAAATGCGGGGGCGCAGAGGTCGTCATGGGCGGCCCACTTGAAGTAGGTTCCCGCGGCGAGGTGGACGATCCGGTTGTAGTTCCAGGCCGCGCCGCGGTTCACCGGACTCCGGTGGTACTCGATCCGCGGATCCCGGCGGACGAATTCCCGGCAGATCTGCTCGGTTCGGTCGGTGCTGCCGTTGTCGGCGACGACGATCTGAAGATTCGGGTAGTCCTGCACGACGATCGACTCCAGCGCCCGAGCCAGGAAGTTCTCCCCGTTGAAGACGGGTAGTCCCACCGTCACGAGCGGCCGGGCGTCCGGGTGGGGTGACGGGACACCGGGCCCCACGACACCACGGTCCACAACACCACGCCCCGCCTGGCGATCAGGCCCCTTGAGCCGGGCCTCGTCCTGGGTGCCGCTGTCGGCAGGTATGGCCATTCTCCATCGTCCCTCCGTCCGACCGGAGCCGAACCTCTGCTGACGAGATTGTCAGCTGCTAAGTGGCACGACCTCCGCGGGCACACCCAGTTCCGCCAACCGGCCGCGCACCTCGTCCAGATACAGCGGATTCGGGAGAAAAACGCACCCCACCCGCTCCACCGACAGGTCCTCGGGTGCCAACACCGGATGCCCGGTGCCGGGCACGAACAGGCCCCTCTTCCGCGGGTTGAGGTCGACGACTCCCCGCACGGCGGAACCGACGTCCAACACGTTGAGGAATGCCACCCCCTTGGACCCCGCGCCCCAGACCAGCGCACGCGGCGCGTCCCAGGCGGAATTGGCGTCCGTCGCCAGGTCGGCGAGATGCGCGGACCAGCGCCCGACAACCTCCCGGTAGACGTCACCGAACTTTCTGGCCTGGACCACGAAGCGGTCCGTCGCCACCACGTCCTCGCCGGCGGCCGGTCCGATCCGACCGGACGGACGGGTTGTCGGCGCCGTCTTGGCCTCGATCCAGAGGAACTGGTCACCGTAGGATGTTCCGGCGTCGGTGACGGTGAACCCGGCCGCGCTCACCACCCGCCGAAGTCCAGCCGGCGAGAAGTACGACACGTGCGGGTAGATGAAGTCCCACACCCCCGCCTCGCCGAGGACGAAGCCGCCGTTGGGCACCTCAAGATACAGCGACGTGTCCCGGCCGCCCAGCGCATTACGGATATCGGTCAGAAAGCCCAGTGGATCGGACACGTGCTCGAGGACGTGCCGGCAGACGACAAGATCCTCCGGGAGATGGGAATAGCGCGAACCGTACAGGTCGACCACAAAGGTCACCGCGGCGTCGTCGGCACATTCGGGGCCGATGTAGGTCGGGTCGTACCCGGTTCCGGCACACAGTCCCCGGGCACACAACAGGCGCAGGAAGTCCCCCTTGCCCGACCCGATCTCGACAACCTCCCGCCCCACCAGGTTGTGCCGGACGATCAGACGGTCCGCCAACGCCTCGGCGTATGCCCGGAAGGCGGGCGAGAAGTGCAGCGAGTTGTCGTACTCGCCGCCGTACTCGACGAGGCCGGCCTCGAACGCGACATTGACCACGGTGCCGCACTCGGCACACAGCGACAGCTCCAGAGCACGGCGCTGCGCGGTCATGGCGGCCTCCCGCGACGGCCACAGCACGCCGGTCATCACCGGCGAACGCTCAACACGTACCAGGTCTTCGAGCGCGGTGCCCTGGCATGCCGGACAGACATTGGTCACCGGACAGACGTTGTTCACCAGACAGACATTGCTCACTCAGACGGCCCTCAGCTCGGTGTCGACGCCCAGCCGGGTCAACTCCCCCGCGATCTCGTCACGATAGATCGGATTCATGATGATCAGAAGATCCGGCCTATCTTCCCGCAGCCACTCGGACGGGACGATACGGTGGCCGCTGCCCGCCATGAACATGCCGTGTTTGTGCGGGTTGATGTCGACGGCGTAGCGGACCAGGTCGGCGGCCGGGCCGAGGGTCGCCAGAAACGACACACCTTTGGAACCCGAACCCCAGATCGCCGCTTTTTCGCCGCGCTGGTGCCCGCGCCACAGCATCTCGCTCCACCGGTTCAGCGTCGTGGCCACCTCACGCTGGAAGTGCCGTACCCCGACGCGCAGGGTGGCCAGGTCGTCCTCGATCGGCAGCGGGTCACCGGCCGCCGGAACGGTGGACGGCCGCGCCTCGATCAGCAGGTACTGATCGTCATAGTCGAGGGAGACGTCGAGCACCTCGAACCCGGTAGCTCGGAACAACCTCGCCAGCGAACCGGCGCTGAAATAGGAGCAGTGCTCGTAGTACACATCCCAGAACGCCGCCTCCTGCAGCACCCGCAGGACGTCCGGCAGCTCAAAGAGGACCGGGATATCGGTCCGGTCACCGAGCGCGGCCCTGATCATCCGCATGAAGTCGCCGACCGGCGCGATGTGCTCCAGGGTGTGCCGGCACACGACGGCATCGGCGGTCAGGTGCGCATACCGCCCGGAGTAGAGATCCGTGATCCAGGTCAGCCGGCCGGCAACCGGGCTGGTGATGCGCTCGGGCCGGACACCCGGGTCGATCCCGATGCCGGCGCCGGCACCCTGCTCCACCAGGTGGACGAGAAACTCACCCTTGCCGCACCCGATCTCCAGGACCGTCTTCCCGTACAGATCGTACTTGTCGGTCCAGCGCTTGGCGAGGTCCCGCGCGAACTCCTGAAATCGGGTGGAGAATGCCTGCGTCTCCTCGTACCGGGCGGAATACTGGTTCTTGGTCGGATCGAAGGCCGTGTTCATGATGAAGCCGCAGCGCTCGCAGAAGGCGATCCGCAGGTCACCCTTCGGGAACGCCCGGGCCTCGTCCTCGTCGGCCAGCAGCAGACAACTGTGCGACGGGACGTCGTCCCTTGTATAGACGGAGGTGAGGCGGGAACCGCCACAGGCGGGGCAGGCGGTGGACTGGTCAGTCATGGTACGACCCTCGGTGTCGGAACGGGAAGGATGAACCGGCCGCCCCGCCGCGGGTACGTCGCCGCAGGTATGTCGAGCTGCGGCAGCGGCGGCCGAGCACGCTCATGGCACCCGCATCGGTGCGGCCGACCGCAGGGTGACGTCGAGCAGACCGTCCGCCATGAGTTGCTGGATGCGCTGGATCCGCTGGAAGCGGGAGCCGATCAGCTCCTCCTTGGTCAGCCCGGCGGCGACGTAGGCCAGGTAGAGCTCCTCGACCCCCTTGCGGACGGTCCACACCGGCCGGAATCCCGGTATCTCCTCGGCGATACGGTCGCAGTCCACCCGGTAGTTCCGCTTGTCCGGCCCGGCCGTGTCCGCGAAGACCACCCGGCCGCCCGGCACGACCTCCTCGACGATCGCGGCCACGTCGCGTATTCGATAGTTCTCCGCCGACCGGCCGACATTGTAGGCCTTGAGGTGGATCTTCTCGCGGGGTTCCTCGCACACGGCGAGCATCGCCCGGGCGATGTCCTCGATGTGTACCAGCGGTCGCCACGGCGTCCCGTCGCTCTTGAGGTAAACCTCGCCGGTCGTCACCGCGTAGCCGGTGAGATTGTTCACCACGAGGTCACCACGCAGTCGGGGTGAGACGCCGTACGCCGTGGCGTTACGCAGGAAGACCGGGCTGAAATCGTCATCGGCAAGCTCGGCGAGCTCTCGTTCGGCGATCACTTTTGACTCACCGTAGGGAGTCACCGGATGAAACTCGGCCGACTCGTCGATGGGCGCGTCTCCGTGCGCACCATAGAGGCTGCACGAGGACGAGAAGACGAAACGCGGTACGCCCGCGGCCTTGGCGGCACGCCCAACCAGCAACGTCCCCCGGGCGTTGATGTCATAGGTCACGGCTGGGTTCAGATCACCCAGCGGATCATTGGATATGCCCGCCAGATGGACCACCGCGTCGTAACCCTCCAGATGGGACGGCCGGACGTCCCGAATATCAAGTTTCAACGCCGGCACGAAGTCCGGATCGGGTCCGAGGGTACACCCAGAGAACAGCCCGCTGTCCAGACCCACCACGTCGTGTCCGGCAGCCCGGAAGAGCGGGATGAGACGGGTTCCTATATATCCGTCGTGTCCGGTGACCAGAATACGCATCGAGCTCAGTCCCATACCTTCCAGGGCGCACAGCCACCATCCCACAGTGACTGCAGGAGTTTGCGGTCGCGTACCGTGTCCATGCACTGCCAGAAGCCGCCATGCCGATACGCCATGAGCTGACCGTCCTTGGCGAGCCTCTCAAGGGGCTCCTTCTCGAACTGGGTGTCGTCGCCGGCAATGTAGTCGAAGACCTGCGGTTCCAGGGCAAAGAAGGCACCGTTGATCCATCCCTCGCCGGCCTGTGGTTTCTCCGAGAACTCCACGATCTGGTCCCCGGCCAGCTCGAGATGACCGAACCGGGCGGGTGGCCGCACGGCGGTCAGTGTGGCGATCCTGCCATGCGAGCGGTGGAAGTCGAGCAACGCGTTGAGATCGATGTCCGCTACGCCGTCCCCCCAGGTCAACATGAACGTCCCCGCGTCGCCGAGCCAGGGCGCGAGTCGCCTGATACGACCGCCGGTGGCGGTGTTCTGACCGGTGTCGACCAGATTTACCCGCCAATCCTCCGAGGTACCCCCGTGCCGCTCCACATCGCCCTGCCGAAGCGACACCGTGAGATCACTGGTCAGCGCCGCGTAGTCCACCAGCCAGCGTTTGATGTATTCGCCTTTATACCCCAGGGCGATCGTAAAATCGGTGAACTGGAAGTGAGCGTAGTACTTCATGATGTGCCAGATGATCGGCCGATTGCCGATCTCGATCATCGGTTTGGGTTTGATGACCGTCTCCTCCGCCAACCGGCTGCCCAGACCGCCGGCAAGAATACCGACCTTCATCGTTCCGCTCGTTCCCGGGAGCCGGTCGCGTGAACCGGCGCTGCCGAGACGCTCACTCGGGTCAAGCCGCCCTGACGAGGGACCGGGATACTGGGGTGGCCGGCCCGGCGACCACGTAGCCGGTCGTGGACCCCGACGTAGCGGGGCTCCGAATACCGCCAGGACAGTTCGTTCACAATGCGCTCCCGACCCCGGGCGCCAAGGGTCCGGCGTCGGTCCGGGTCCGTCAGCAGTTCGGCGAGGGTCCGGGCGAAGTCCGCCACCGTGTCGGAGGGTACGTAGACGGCGGCGTCCTCGGCGCTCACCCGGGTCTCGGTCAGGTCATAGGCCACCACCGGCAGTGCATAGGCCATGTATTCGAGCGTCTTGGACATGGTGGACACCTCGTTCAGCGGGCTCCGCGGGTCCGGCGACAATCCGACCGTGGCGGTGGACAGGTAGTCCCGGATCATCTGGTCGTCGGCCCGCCCGGTGAACTCGACCCAGTCGTCGAGACCGAGCCGGCTCGACTGTTTCCGCAGATCGTCCAGACAGTCACCAAATCCCAGCAGGGCGAAGGCGCAGTCGGTGCGCCCGAGAACGTGGACATAGTGATGTATGGCATCGAGGAGTCGGTCGACACCGTCCTGCGGGCCCATTATTCCCAGATAACAGGCAAGGTGCTGCCGGCCGCGCCGCAATTCGGGACGCTCCGCGGCGGGCTTCATCAGTTCGGGGTCCGGTCCGTTTCGGACGACGGTCACCCGTTCCGACGGCAGCCGCCCCCTGGTCAGGGCCAGCCGCCGGTAAGATTCGTTGGTCACGATCACGTGGTCGGCGACCCGCTGATTCATCCGTTCAAGCAGCAGCAACGCGCGGAGCAACAGCCCACCGTCCTTACCGAACCGTGAGCGATAGAGTTCCGGACAAAGATCATGATGGTCGAAGACGAACTTCTTGCCGAATGGCTTGTAGAACAGCGCAAGCGCCCAGTACGTGTCCGGCGGGTTACATGCCTGGATCACGTCGAATCCGTGCCGGCGGGCCACGGCGACGGACAGGACAGCGGTTCGCGCCCAGCAGTAGCCGAACTCGAAGACGTAACTGAGCACACCCTGGGTCCGGGGTGCGCCCCGATACGTCCAGATGCTGACGCCGTCAACGATCTGGTGACGCCGCTGCCCCGGGCCCCGTGGGCATATTACGGCAACCTGGTAGCCCTGGTCGCGAAGCGCCTGGCATTCCTGCCACGTCCGATGGTCGATCAGAATCGGCAGGTTCTGAACTACGATCAGAACCCGTCCTGCGTCGCCGATGTCGGGAGATTCGGTCGAGTCGGTGTCAGGCGCCGACGTGATAGTATTCGCGCCCGTAGCCAACGAGATAGTCCCGTCGCGTGCCTGTCCCACATTTTTCTCCCGAAGATGAACGACCCCGTTGCCCGCGGACGGTGGACCTATCCTTTCCTTTCCGTCATGGCGAGGCTAGCGGTCGGCCTGGGCGTCACCGGCGATTGAAAAACTTGCGTGTCGCGTCTTGGGGCCGGGCTCGGCCGATTCTCGACGCAGGAACGACAGAACTGACCGTTGGGGGCGGCTTATTCCAGCCATGCTGTTTGACGGCGGCAGCCATGGCCGCCATGGATGCCGTGTTCGCGTCTTTAATGCCCGGGGCACTCTCGCGCTTTTTGACGCAAATCCGCTCCTGGCGGCGGACCACCCGGTGACTTGTCGTGCGTTCCTCGGCTTTCTGGTCAGCTTACCGAATCAGACGATCATCGGATCAGACGGTTGACGATGCGCGGCCGGCGAGCAGTCCCAGCGACCCGGCCGCCTCCGTCAGGCCGGCTCGGGCGTCGGAGTGGGCGACCTGGTCGATGAGTCGGGCGGTCTGTTCGTGCTGGCCGCGCCCCCACACGGCCGCGGTCCCGTTCTCGGACACGACGTAGCTGTGCTGGAAACTGGTGACCGGGCTGGTGAGCCGCGGCAGCACACAGGAATCCCCCGACCGGGCATGCCGGCTCGGCAGGGCGATGATCGCCTTGCCGTCGGCCGCGTGCAGCGCGCCGACGACGAAGTCGGACTGCCCACCGAAGCCGGAGTAGATGCGGTTGCGGATCCAGGACGCGTTCGCCTGCGCATACAGGTCCACCTGCAGCGCGGTGTTGATCGAGGTCATCCGCGGCTGCCGGGCGATGACCCCCGGGTCGTTCACGATTTCGGTGCGCACCAGCAGCAGCCGCGGATTGCGGTGCGCCCACGAGTAGAGATCGGCCGACCCGAACAGGAACGAGGTCCGCAGCGGTGTCCCGGCGGCCAGCGCGCCGGAGGCTTCGAGCGCGAGCATGCCATCGGAGAAGGTCTCGGTCCACACGCGCAGATCCCGCCGGTCGACGAGGGCCGACAGCGTGGCGTTCGGGACACCGCCGATGCCGAGCTGCAGGGTCGCCCCGTCCTCGACGAGCGCGGCGACCCGCTCGCCGATCTGCCCGCGGACGTCGTCGACGGGCGTGACCGCGGGGCTGGCGAGCGGCTGCTCCACCTCCACGGCGAGGTCGACATCATCGATGCTCAGTTCACCGTCGCCGAAGGTGTAGGGCATCGCCGGGTTGAGCTGGGCGACCACCAGTCCCCCGTGCGCGCGGGCCGCCTCGACCGCGGCCGGCAGGATGTTGACTTCGGTGCCAAGCGAGACCTTCCCCCCGTCGGGCACGCTGGTGTGCAACACGACGACGTCGGGCCGGTGAGTGGTCGCGAGCAGGCGGGGCACGAGGCTGAGCCGGTTGGGCAGGTAGTCGAGGCCGGGCACGTTGCGCATCGCCGGGCCGACGAACGCGGTCTCCGGCGTCACGCCGCCGCGTTCCGGCACGCCACCCTGAGCGTTGATCATAAAGAGGCGGTATTCACTCACCACCGCGTCGATCACACGCAACGCGACGAGCGGGGTGGCGAAGTTCCCCGCCGCCACGACCCGCGGCGTGGCCGACCGCCATCGGCCAGGACCGGCTCCACGAGGACCGGCTCCACCGCCCACACCGGAGCCCGCGGCGAGATGGGTCTCGATGCGGCGACCGAACTCCGCCTCGCTGACAATATCCATACCCGCATGGTGGCGTACCGGTGCGCGGCCAGCGAAGAATGGTCATCGCCTCATCCCGCGGATCAATCCGGCCCAGGCCCGGTCGGTTATCGTCTTGAGAACATGGAGTCCGAACGGGACCTCGCCTCCGCGGACGAAGGGACCTCCGATCTGGCCGGCACCGCGCCGTCTCCGGGACCGCCGGGAGAGCTGATCTTTCCTGCGGTCGCTCGGCTCGAGCTCGACGAGCTTCTCGCCCAGCTGGTGGACCGGGCCCAGGACGTTCTGGCCACTCAAAGCCGGCTGCACGGCCTGCTGCGGGCCAACCGGATGGTCACCGCCGACCTCAGTCTCGACGTGGTGCTACGGCGCATCGTCGAGTCCGCGTGCGAACTGGTCGACGCCCGCTACGGCGCGCTCGGGGTAATCTCCCGCGACGGCCGGCTCGAACAGTTCGTGCACGTCGGGATGGACCCGGGACTCGTCGAGACGATAGGGCGGCTGCCCCGGGGAGACGGCGTGCTGGGCCTGCTCATCGCGGAACCGCGGCCGGTGCGCCTCGACGACATCGCCGACCACCTCCAGGCGGTCGGTTTCCCCCCGGGCCATCCACCGATGCGGGCCTTCCTCGGGGTGCCGATCCGGGTCCGCAACGAGGTCTTCGGCAATCTTTACCTCACCGAGAAACGCGGCGGTCGGGTGTTCACCGCGGAGGACGAGGAGCTGGCGCTCGCGCTGGCCGCGAACGCCGGTGTGGCGATCGACAACGCCCGGCTGTTCGGGGAGGCCCAGCATCGCCAGCAGTGGTCGCAGGCATCCGCCGACATCACCCGGCATCTGCTCGCCGACGGCGACGACCCGCTGGAGCTGATCGTCCAGCGGGCCCGCGACGTCGCCCGCGCGGACACGACAGCGCTGGCCCTCGGGTCGGAGACGGCGACCGAGCTGTCCTTCGACGTCGCCGCCGGGCAGGACGCGGACCTGCTGCGGGGCCGACGGGTACCGATAGAGAGCTCGCTGGCCGGCCGCGCGGTATGCGACCATGCGCCGCTGGTCGTCGCCGACGTCCGCGAACTGGCCGAATCCGAGGTCCACGACCTCGACATCGGGCCAACGATGATCGTTCCGCTGATCACGTCACATGTCACGTCCGGGGCGCTGATCCTCGCCCGGCGCCGGGGCGGTGACCTGTTCACAGACGCGGACCTGGAGTTGGCGGCCGCGTTCGCCGCGCACGTCGCGCTCGCGCTGGAACTCGCCCGCTCCCGGGCCGCACGCGGCCGGCTGTCCCTGCTGGAGGACCGCGACCGGATCGCCCGCGACCTGCACGACCACGTGATGCAACGCCTGTTCGCGGTGGCGATGGGCCTGCAGGGCCTCGCGGCCAGCGAGGAGCGGCCCACCCGGGCGGAACGGATGAACACCTACGTGGAGGATCTCGACGAGACGGTACGGGAGATCCGCCACACCATCTTCGAGCTGCGGGGCCGGGCGGCACCGGCGACGGGCAGCGGCCTGCGGGCGCAGATCCTGGGCGTCATCGACGACATGACCGGCGCGTTCGGCTTCACCCCGCGGGTCCGGCTGGACGGACCGGTGGACACGATGATCGGCTCTACCGTCGGCGACCATCTGATCGCGGTCGTGCGCGAGGCGCTGTCCAACGCCGCCCGGCATGCCAAGGCGAGCAGTGTCGAGGTGACCGTGACCGCCGCGAGCGGCGCCGTCACCGTCGACGTGGTGGACGACGGGGTCGGCATCGGCCCTACCACCCGCCGCAGCGGGCTGGCGAACATGCGGGCCCGGGCGCGGGATCTCGGCGGGACCTTCGAACTCGGCCCGGGCCCCGACGGCGGCACCCAGCTGCGCTGGTCGGTGCCGACTAGCTGACCCGTCCGCGGATCCCGCCGGCCGACGGATCCGCGACCAGCTGGCCGCCCAGATACGTCCGCACCCGCTTGCGGCCCTGTTCGAGTCGAATCCGCCCTCGTGCCTCGGTCGTCATCCACTCGCCTCCCGTCCTCGCGTTCGGACCAGTCCCTCCCGGGGGCCGGTTTCTCCTGGACCAACCGGCGCGGCGCCCCGCGCCTTCCCGTTGCCGGGACGGTGAATCCCGGCAATACCGGAAGGCGGAGGATGCCCAACATCAAGAGCGCCGATGAACGGGCCGTGCGCCACCTGTGGGTGCCCGGGCCGGGCACCGTGTCACCCCCCCGTGTCACCGGGGACCACGCGGGCACGTGACAACCAGGAAGAACTCATCCGAGGAGAACTCGTCGGACGGAGGCCGAGATGACCACCACGAGAACCTGGACTGTGCAGATCTCCCTGACGGAGCAGCACGGCCGTACCCAGGCGGATGCGGCCCTGCACGGCAGCGCCCGCGACGATCTACACGGGACGGGACAGGCCCGGCTGCACCCCGGGGAGTCCGACGTTCCCGAGATCGGGGACGAGGTGGCCGCCGCGCGCGCGTTGTCGGAGCTGGCACACCGCCTGTTCGACGCGGCCGCCGAAAACATCCAGGCGGCGATGGCGGGACCCGACCGGACTATGTGATCGTCGTCCGCCGCCGGTGAAGCCGGTGGAGCCGCCGCCGCTCACCCGGATATGGCCAAACTCGGCT
>NZ_CDXDOS010000039.1:0-20750 GCF_978021245.1 Frankia sp. CoBUL1 | reverse complement strand
ATATATGGCCGATTTAGGAAAAGCTACTTTGAAAAGGCTCACTGTGCCGTGGGCGGGTAGCCGCCGGAGCCGCCGTCCTGCACCAGTTGGGTCTGGGCGTCGTTGTGGAGGTCGTTGTGGAGATAACCGCCCTCCTGGGGTGATCCATACGGCGCAGGCCAGCTCGGCCCGGACGGACGGGAGTTCGGAGAGTAGCCGCCGGGTTGGTTGACGCCGGGTGCGCTGTCGCCGATCAGGTGGGTCTCGTCTTCGTCGCCGAACGGTGCCGAGCCCGCGGAGTACGGCGAGGCGGAATAGGAACCACCAGCGTTGCCGTCAACCCCTTGGGTCTGGGCGTCCGGGTCCTGGGGGCCTGGGCCCGGTGACTGCATGGCGTCCTCCTGCGCTGCGCGAAGAGCGGCCCCTGCCCGCGCTCGTGATCTTGCGGATCCCGCCGTGGTGCCGGGCGGTTCTCGCAACCGTCCATCTGTGTTAGAACGGACGGACCGCCCCGTTCGGCCCAGGTCGGGCTCGATGCTCGATGTTAGAAGCTTTGTGTTCGGAGGGGGATCCCGGGTCGTCTTGGAGACAAGGTGTCGGATCAGGCCGCGTAACGGATCACGATGTTGTCGACGATCATCTCCAGGAACGTCTGGTCGACCGGGTCGCCGGTCAGCAGCACCCGTTGGAGGATGACGGCGGTTCCGAGTTCTATGAGTACCGTGCGGTCGACGTCCGGGCGGACCTCGCCGCGGGCGATCCCGCGTTCGATGATGGCTTCCGAGCTCGCCTGGCGTTGCATCCAGAGGCCGCGGCGCAGGGCGTCGCGCAGACCGGGATTGCGCGGCATCTCCGAGATCAGTTCCGCGAGGATCCGTCCCCGATCGCCGCGGATCGTGTCATGGAACGAGGTCAGGAACTCAAGGATGTCCAGGCGGAGGGAGCCGTTGTCGGGTGCCGGCATCCGCTGCTCGGTGAAGGCGTTGACCGCATCCATCACCAGGGCGAGCTTTGACGGCCAGCGCCGGTAGATGGTGGCCTTGCCGGCTCGTGCCCGGGTGGCCACCCGGTCCATCGTCACACCGTCGTATCCGACCTCGGCCAGAAGGTCGAGGGTGGCGGTGCGGATCGCCTGGTCCCGGCTCTCGTCGCGAGGTCGGCCGCCGGGGTGCGACGACGCGAGCGAGAACGGGGTCACGACACACCCTCCAGGTTGCTGCGGACTGGACGGCGCTCCACGCGGCGTTCCCGGTAGCCGATGTGTCTCGCTGGATGGAGGGCTGTGGGCGCGCGGCGCCAGCCTGGCCCGCCGAGCGTAGCCCACCGGCGAAGGTTCGGGAACCGTTCGGTATCGGAACTGGGTTGTTCCCGACTTGTCCGCCGGGGACGGTGGGAGGGCGGAACGTCCTGTTCCGCTGTCGTGCCGTGTCGGCGGGCGTGTTGGGCGTCCGGGGTGGCGGCGATGCGCGGCGCACCTGAAACGGCCGGTCCGGTGCCGGACCAGGTGGCGGAATGCGCGCCGGGCCGGGGTGTCGGGCCGGTGGCCGCTGGCGCGGTCAGATCCGGCCCGCATGCTCCGGGATGTGCCGACGACCGTCCTGACGGGCTCCGCCGCTCGTGGCGGCCTTGGGATGGTCCGGGTGGAGGAAGACCCACTTCTTGTAGGCCCAGAACCGGAATACGGTGCCCAGCCCGGTGCCGATGATGTTACCGAACAGGTTGAACGCAAGTACGCCCTTGAGATCGAGTACATAGCGTGCGAACCCGAGGCAGCCGAGCGCGATCAGCAACCCGACCGTATTCAGGATCACGAAGAGTGTGTACTCGCGACGTAGACCGGTTCGGGCGCGATGGTTGAAAGACCATTGCCGGTTCCCGATGTAGGAAAAGGTGGCGGCGACCACCGTGGAGACGGTCTTCGCGCTGAGCGGACCCATTCCGAGAAGCGTGTGGCACAGGTTGGAGACGAGAAAGTCGATGGCGTAACACGCACCGCCGACCAGCCCGAACTTGCCCATCTCGTGGACGAGTACCTGCACCGGTGAGCGGGTCTGTCGGTGTCTCACCACGGGCGACCCCGATCGATATTTACCACCCGGAGAGAGTACCGGCTGCTCCCGCCCGCCCACCGTGCCACCCCCGTCGACGGTGGCGTGGTGGACATCCGTGGCGAGGCCGGCTCACCGGACATGATGCCGGACGTAGCAGTGAACGCGCTGGCGCGTGGTGGAGTCACCGGGTAGCTGTTCCCATCTCTACGTTAGGTGATGCCACCAATCCGGTGCGGCGGGCAACGTGGGTGGCACAACTTCGGCAAAAACTCGGGAACGTTGGCGAAGCTGGGCCCATGGACGGCATCCTGGCAGTTGGAGGGTGGGGACCATTGATCGGAAGGACGCATCATGATCCGCTCGAGTCGTTGGTCGAGCCGTTGATGCCGATGTCAAGGACCGATGACCACGTGGACACCGATGATCACACCGCTGTCGACCCCGTTGCCGATGTCCATGCAGACGATGTCCATGCAGACACCGTGCGCCCCGCGGACACCGTGAGCCCGGTGAGCCCGGTGAGCCCGGTGAGCGGCGCTGCCACGGCGACCGAACTCCTGCTGAGCTACGCGGCAGGTCACCCCGCCCGGCGGCGGGAGGCCGGGCCACCTGCCCTGCCCGGCGCGCGGCCGCGCCTGGGCGTCGCGGTGGTTGCCTGTATGGACGTGCGGATCCAGGCGGAGGCCTTGCTCGGTCTTGTCGAAGGTGACGCCCACATCCTGCGCAACGCCGGTGGTGTCATCACCCCGGATGTGGTCCGCTCGCTCGCCGTGAGCCAGCACCTGCTGGGAACGACGGAGATCATTCTTTTGCATCACACCGGGTGTGGTCTCGAAAGGATCACCGACGACGGGTTCCGGGACCAGTTGGAGCGCAAGACGGGCGTTCGTCCCGAATGGGCCGTGTATTCCTTTCCCGATGTCGAGGAGGACGTGCGCAAGTCCGTCAGGGTGCTGCGTTCGTCGCCGTTCCTGCAGTCCACCACCTCGGTACGCGGGTTCGTCTACCAGGTGGAGACCGGGGCACTGGTCGAGGTTCTGCCGTAGAGCGGTCCACGGCGGTGTGGGGATGGGCCGCATTGTCGGATCGTCGTCGGACCAAGCTTGCTCGGTCCGGTCGGTCCGGTCGGTGGGTCACGCGGGTGGCCGTCCGAGCGCGTGGTAGATCCAGCCGGCATCCCGCCAGACCGCGGGATCCAGGACGTGCCGTCCGTCGATGACGATGGGTCTGCTGACGTGCGGTCGCAGGGCGGCCGGGTCGATCTCGCGGAACTCGCTCCATTCCGTCAGGACCAGGACGATCTCCGCGCCTGCCACGGCTCGTATCACCGAGTCGGTGTAGTGCAGGTACGGATAGTGAATGCGGGCGTTCGGGATCGCCGCGGGGTCGTAGACGGACACATGGCCGCCGGCGCGGTGCAGCGCGGTGGCCACGTCGAGGGCGGGCGAGTCGCGGATGTCATCGGAATTCGGTTTGAAGGCGGCACCGAGGACCGCCACCATCCGGCCCGTCGGCGAGCCCCCCAGCGCCTTGGTGGCCAGCGCCACCGTCCGCGTCCGGGCCCGCGTGTTGACGGCGTCGACCTCGGTGAGGAAGGCCAGCGCGGAGCCGACTCCCAGCTCGTCCGCACGGGCCTGGAAGGCACGGATGTCCTTGGGTAGGCAACCGCCGCCGAAGCCGATGCCGGCCTGGAGGAACCGGGGCCCGATCCTGGGGTCGTGAGCCAGGGCGGCGGCGAGCTCGGTCACGTCCCCCCCGGTCATGTCGCAGATCTCGGCCATCGCGTTGATGAAGGAGATTTTCGTCGCGAGGAAGGCGTTCGCGGCGACCTTCACGATTTCGGCCGTGACGAAGTCGGTGACGATGACGGGTGTGCCTTCTTTGATCGTTCTGGCGTAGACCGTCCGCAGCCGTGCCTCGGCGGTGCCACCCGGGACGACCCCGAAGACCAGGCGGTCCGGCCGCAGGGTGTCGTCGACGGCGGACCCCTCCCGGAGGAACTCGGGATTCCAGGCAAGTTCCGCGCCCGGGGCGCCGGCGGCAAGTCGTCCGGCCAGCCGGGCCGCGGTGCCCGTGGGAACCGTCGACTTGCCCACCACCAGCGTCCCGGGCCGCAGCCCGGCCGCGATCAGACCATTCGTCACCGCCTCGACGTGGCGCAGGTCCGTCGCGCCGGAATCGGGCCGTTGCGGTGTTCCCACGCAGATGAAATGCACCTCGGCCCGGTCAACCGCCTCGGCGAGCGAACTCGAGAAGGTCAGCCGTCCCGCCTCCAGGTTCTTGCGGAGTAGCCCTTCCAGACCGGGCTCGAAGAAGGGCACCCCACCCGCGGCGAGCCGCTGCGTCCTGGTCGCGTCGATATCGACACCGATGACCTCGAAACCCAGTTCCGCCATGCACACGGCATGTGTCGCGCCCAGATAGCCGGTGCCGATGACGCTGAGGTGAAGAACCGGTGACGTGCTCACGTCTGAGTGACCTCCGCTGCACGTGGTAAAGACGGCCGCCGCGCTGCCCCATTCTCGTTGGCCGTCGCGCCGTTCGATGGTCACGCCGTCTGTGAGCTGCCCGGATGTCGGGTATGGTCATTCCCCGGCCGCGGCCCGATACGGGGGTCGTACGGGTTTCACCCGAGGCGGGGGAGCGGCAGCGACCGGACCCCCGCGGGCAGTGGGCTGGGCGCGTGCCGCAGGACTGACCGGCCGACGGCGGTGATCTTCTCCGTCTCGATGCGCCGCGGGAGCGCGGCGCTGTCGAGATGCCGGCACAGCACGATCGACGAGCCTGCGACCAGGGGAGCAAGCAGCGAACCGACCAGGCCCTCGGTCGTGGCGAGCGGCGCGGTGAACAGCACCCGGTCCGCGGGTCCCAGGCCCCACGCCCCCGCGATCGCGGTACCCGCGCGCAGCAGCGCGGCCTGCCCGGGCGGCGCTGCCGGGGCGGCGAACCGATCGCCGTGCGGGGGCACCTCCGCGGCGTAGTCGAGAACCCCGGCGACGGGCCGGCGCATCCGACCACCCAGCGGGCGTAGTGACAGGGCCACGATCTCGTCCACCATCAGGCCGGATGCCTCGTCGAGCCGGTCCTCGGCCAAGAACAGCGCGTCGAGGGGGGTCGCGACCGGGAGCTCCCCGCCGGCCTTCTCGGCGTCCTCGCCGTCCTGCTCGCCGGCTGCGTCCCGGACGAGGACCGCGTCCATCCCGGCCGACCAGGTGGCGAGCAGGATGACCGAACTGAGCCAGTGCGTCGGCAGGTGGACGCCGACCCGGTCACCGATGCCGAGGCCGAGCGTGTCGACCAGCATGTTCGCGGTCTTCGCCACCCAGTTGTCGAAGGTGGTCGCCGAGAATTCCACGCGTTCGCCGGTCGCGTCGTCGTAGAAGGTGACCAGCGGGCGGGCGGGATCGGTGGCCAGCCGGTGCGCGAGGACGGACGCGATGCCGCGAACCCCCGCCACGGGTGCGGCGTAGGCGTCCGCGGCCGGGCCAAGCAGCGTCCGTGCGGCGACCAGCCGCGGCACGGAGGCGCTCATGGCGTGCACGAGGGGTCGGAGGGAACGGGACCGACCGGAGCGGCTGCGGTGCCTGTGGTGCCGCCGACGCCTGTGGTGCCGCCGATCGTGGTCGCCCGGGTGTCACCACCGGCGGCGGTCGTGGTCGTCGAGATCCTCGTGCCGACGGTTGCCGCCGCGCCCGGCAGTCCACCGTTGGGCAGGCCGGAGCTGGGCAGGCCGGTGAAGGTGGATCCGAGGACGAGGACGAGGCCGGCCCCGGAGCGGCCGGCGTCCGCGACGATTCGGCTGCCGGGGATCGTCGCCGCCAGGGTGCGTGCCGCAGCCTCCTGGCCCGGGGGATGGCGTACCTCGGTCAGAGTCTGGCGGGTCGATGTCGCGGCGGTCATCGGCCCAGTGAAGCCGCGTGCCCGCAGTCCGTCGACCGTGCCGGTGGCGAGTCCGGCACGTCCCGAGGCGTTGCGGACGGCGGCGATCGAGACCTGGGCGGGGTCGAGAGTTCGCTGTGCGGGAGGCTTGGTGCCCGCGGGCAGCAGCGGAGCGAGGACCTGGTCGAGGCCGGCCTGATCGACGATGAGTACGGCCCCGTGCGGGGGAACCGAACCCAGGTCGTCAACCGCGCCATCGGAGCGCAGCGCGATGTGCGTAGGGACTGTCACGAAGTGAATTCTTCCCGGACCCAGCTCGCTGACCCGCTTCGCGAGCTTGAGCATCGCGGTCTGGTCGAGACCCTGGTCGATCCGCAGCGCGCCGCCGACCGCACCGATCAGTGAAGTGATCTTGATTGGATTGGTGAGCACTCCGGTGCTGGTCGCTGTCGCCAGCAGCTTGGAGAGGAACTGCTGCTGGCGCAGAATGCGAAGGCGTTCGTCCCCGAGCGCGTAACGGGTCCGGACGAAGGCCAGCGCCTGATCACCGTTGAGACGGTTCTCGCCGAGCCGTCCGCTCCATCCCGACATCGAGTCGTGCAGGTTGCGGGTGCTGCCGTTCGGTAGGGGCGTCACGCACACGCTCACGCCCCCCACCGCGTCGGTCATCGTCTTGAAACCGGCGAGATTGATCGAGATGGTATGGTCGATCTTCAGGCCGGTCAGGGACTCCAGCGTGGTGACGAGACCGGGGACGTCCGCCAGCCCGAGCACCTCGGTGATCTTCGACCGGCCGTCGTGGGCGGTGGCCTTCTCTCGCGGCACCACCGGGACGAGCATGTCCCGGGGGAAGGACAGTAACGTGGCCGAGCCGTCCTTGCCGAAGTGGGCGATGATGGTGGTGTCGGACCGGACGCCGTCCACCACGCCGTACTCACCCCCGGTACCCTCCCGACTGTCGTCGCCGAGCAGCAGGATGTTCTCCTCGCCGTCCGCGCTCGCCGGGCGGGCACCCTCGATGTCCCAGTCGACGCGCGTGACGGCCTTGTCGAACTGTCGGTAGGCGGCCCACCCGATGGTGCTCAGACCGAGAACCAGCACGGACAGCAGAGCGACGGCTCCAACGGACAGCCGTCGCAGCGGGGAGCGGTGGCGACGGGGCCCACGTGGGTCCAACGCGGGCGGTAGGGCCGGCGGGCGCATGGTATCGGGGCTCACCTGAGTCGAAAGCCCTCCTCGCTCAGGCGGCCGGGGCGGGAGAACCCCGCCGGAACGCATGCCGCGGCCGTCGTGGTCGTGATGTGGCAGCCGTGTCCGTCTAACTGGACGTTCCGGACGGCCAAGACGTTGCCATGACAAGCACGGATGTTCACGGCGGGGTTGATCTCGTCTCCGGCCGTAGTGCGGACGGCGCGGAATGTGATCGGACGGTCGGGTGAACGATCAGTCAGCCAGCGGTGAGTCAGACGGCGAGCGGTTAGTACGTGCACCCCGAGGTGAGATCCGCGGCCGTTGACGGTGAGGCGGGAGGCGGGTCCGCCGTAGCGGACCCGCCGGTCGCCCCGGCGGCTGTGCCGGTACCACCGGTCGATCCGGCGCCCCCGGCCGCTGGACTCGGGTTCACCCCGTTGTAGGACGTGCCCAGGACGAGGGCGATGTGGCCGGCGGGGACGGAGGCGTCCGCGCGCAACCGGCTGCCGGGCACGTCGGCCTGCACGGCATGGGCGGCGGCCTGTTCGCTCGGGCGGTAGCGCACCTGCGTCGTCCCCACCACGCCGGCCTGCCACGTCTGCGGCGGGCTGACCCGGAAACCGGCCTGCCGCAGCGCCCCGGCGGCCTTGGCTGCGAGGCCCCCCACCCCGGCGCCGTTGTAGACGTCGATCAGCACCTGCGCCGGGTCGACCGTCGGAGTCGGTGCCGGGGTAACGGAGGACTCCCGCGTGTCACGGGCCCGCCCGCGCAGCGGAGCGAGGAACTTCTCCAGCGTCTCGGGGTCGTAGAGCTGTACGGAGCCGAACCTCGGCAGCTCCCCCACGGCGTTGCCGCCCTCGGCCGGCGTCGGGGTGTGTACGGGGATCGTCTCGAACCGGATCTGATCGGCGGACATCCCGCGCAGCCGTGTCGCGAGCGCGCGCATGTCGTTCATGCTGGTGCCGTCATCGACGGTGAGCGCCCTGGTCGCGGCCTGGAGCAGGTTCTCCAGCCTGACCGGGTTGGCGAGCACCCCGGTCGTGGTTGCCTGGGTGAAGACGGCGCCGATGAACTGCTGCTGACGGCGGATGCGATCAAAATCGTTGTCGGGTAGGCCGTGGCGTTGGCGGACGAAGGCGAGTGCCTGCTCTCCGTTGAGATAATTCTTGCCTACCGTGCCCCGCCACTGTGACCACGGATCGTAAAGATTGGACTTTCCGCCGTTTGGTAGCGGTTTTACGCAGACGGTGACGCCGCCGATGGCGTCGGTCATCTCCTTGAAACCGGCCAGATCGACCGAGACGTAGTGGTCGATCTTGATGTCGGTGAGATTCTCGATCGTTCTGATCAGGAGACTGGGACCGCCGAGGGTGATCGCCGAGTTCAGCTTGCCGAGGCCGTGCCCCGGAATGCGCACGAGGGTGTCCCTCGGAAAGGAGACCATCGTCGTGGTCCCGTCCACGTCGAGGTGGGCCAGCATCGTCGTGTCCGACCGTTCGTCGGTCACCGCTCCCTGGCTCTCGTACTCGCCGCCGGTGCCCGCCCTGCTGTCCGATCCGACCAGCAGGAAGTTCCGGGTGCCCTCCGCTGCCTCCGCCGGCCGGTCCCCGCCGAGCCCGAGGCGGATCCGGTTGATCTGGGCGTCAAAATACTCGTAGGCGGTCCAGCCGCCCACCGCGGCAAGGAGTACCACGGCGGCGAGCATCGCTGCGACTACCGTGAGCAGGCGGGACGTCAGAGACCGCTCCCGGCGAGTGTCGTGTTCGTCGTCGCGTGCCTGGTGGTCGTCGCGGGTCGGAGACGGGCCTCGATACGCACGGGCGGGCGGATTCAGACGATTTCGTCGCCGCGGGGGCGGGCCCTGGGACCCCGCGGACAGACGCGGCGGCGCGTCGGTCACCGTGTCCCCCTCCCAGGCGGCCCGAGATGTCTGCTGAGTCTGGAACGATCAGATGCGCGGTAAGGTTTCCCGCCGGCTGGCCGCCCCGAACCCTGCGACTACCCAACGTACCCGTATTGGGCGGGGTGTACCTGTCGCCGGCCCGGTGCGCCTGGAAATACCCGTTGCACATGTGGGTGTTCACGGTGACGGGCGGGCAAAGATGGATCGAGCCGTCATGTGATAGGAATCACATCGACGGTTACTTTCTGTCAACCCAAAGCGGCACGATAGGGTTTCGGATCATGAAGGCCCTCGTCCTTGCCGGTGGTTCGGGAACCCGTCTGCGGCCGATCACCCACACCTCGGCCAAACAGCTTGTTCCAGTGGCGAACAAGCCGGTGCTTTTCTATGGCCTGGAGGCCATCCGTGACGCCGGTATCACCGATGTCGGGATCATCGTGGGGGAGACGGCCGGCGAGATCCAGGCGGCGGTAGGTGACGGCTCGGCATTCGGGATCCAGGTCACCTACATCCGCCAGGACGCGCCGCTCGGACTGGCGCATGCCGTGCTCATCGCCCGCGACTTCCTCGTCGATGAACCGTTCGTCATGTACCTCGGCGACAACCTGATTATCGGTGGGATCTCCAGCCTGGTCGAGGAATTCCGACGGACCACTCCGGACGCCCTGATCCTGCTGACCAGGGTCGACAACCCCTCCGCCTTCGGTGTCGCCGAGCTCGGTGCGGATCGGCAGATCATTCGACTGGTCGAGAAGCCGCTCGTTCCGCCGAGTGACCTGGCGCTCGTCGGCGTCTACATGTTCGGCACCCCCATCCACGACGCCGTGGGGGCGATCAAACCGTCGGCCCGCGGCGAGCTGGAGATCACCGAGGCGATCCAGTGGCTCGTCGACGGCGGATACGAGGTCGCCTCCCACCTGGTCGAGGGTTACTGGAAGGACACCGGCCGACTCGACGACATGCTCGAGACGAACCGCCATCTCCTTGAATCGATCGAGCCGGCGATCCGTGGCAGCGTTGACGAGCACAGCACGATCGTTGGCCGTGTGGTGATCGAGGAGGGCGCCTCGCTGGTCCGGTCCACCGTGCGCGGGCCGGCCATCATCGGCCGGGACACCACCCTCGTCGATACCTATGTCGGCCCGTTCACCTCGATCTTTCACTCCTGCGCCATCGAACGGACCGAGATCGAGTACTCGATTGTGCTGGAGCGGGCGACGATCCGTGGGATCGGGCGGATCGAGGACTCGCTGATCGGCCGGGATGTCGAGGTCGTCCCCTCCGCGGCCCTGCCCAGGGCGCATCGGCTCATGCTGGGCGACCACTCCCGCGTCTCGGTGGCTACGACGGGGACCTGAGGCCGGCCCGGAGCGGATGTCTCTTGCGCATCCGTGACGGACTTCGTGGGGCGGGCGTCGGCCGGTGACCGCCTACGCCCGATCCCGGACCCGTGATCGCGGCCTCCCGCGTGCCCCTGGCTCCGCCCGCCCGCACCGCGACGGCGAGGCAGAGAACGACGAGCACCGCCGACAGCGCGAAGACCGTGATCGTGACGCCGATCGGGAACGGCGTCCAGCGGCCGGCCCCCGCGACGATCTCGGGAACGCGGGCCGGGGTGAAGGACACCTGGCGCGGCAACCAGTAGTACGAACAGACCGTCAGCAGCCCCAGACCCTGCATCAGCAGCGCGCCGACCAGCGTGACGGCGGGTGCCAGTCGCTCCCGGCCGCGCAGCGCCGCGCGCAGGCCCAGAGCGAACACCACCCCCAGACCGACCAGCCCCAGGTAGAGATACCGGCCCTGGACGGCGATGCCGCGGGTGTACTGCTGGTACTCCGCCCAGCTGCGCTGCCCGACCATCAGGTAGGCGAAGGCGACCGGGAGCAGCAGTACCGCCGGCCCGGCGGTACTCGCCAGCCGGTCCGGCCGCGCGGCGCGGCGTGGTCCGGCGGCCAGCGCGGCCGCGCACAGTCCGACGACCGCCCCGGTCGCCACGACGATGGCGACCGGGGAGAGCTGGGGCGGCTCGAACAGGCCGAGCCCGCCCCAGAAGCGGCTGATCATAGTCCGGAAGAAGTACCAGAACCAGGTGAGGAAGGAGTCCGGAAGCAGCAGTGGTTCCCGCCGCGGCGGGTTCGTCGCCCACCCGTTCGGCTGGACGGAGCCGTACAGGACGTAGTTCCTGATCCACCACCAACCTCCCAGGGCGAGCCCGAGGCCGACCGCCAGCGTGGCCGGCGTCCATGGCAGGGAGCCGATCGCGCGACGCGACGCGAAAAGCCGGCCGGCCGGATACGCGGACCGCTCCGGTGCCTGCCGCCCCGCACGCCGCAGGCGCCACCAGCCGACCAGATAGGCGGCGACGATCATGGCCGGCAGGGCCAGCGCGAACGCCTTGGTCAGCAGGGCGATTCCCAACCAGATCCCGGCCCGGGCGGCGGTGCGGCGACGCATGTCGCCGCGCAGCACACCCACGAGAGTGACGGTTAGCCCGCCGGTGGCGAGCATCAGGAGGCCGTCATTGTTGAAGGTGGCACCGACCCGGGTGAACCCGGGCACGGCGAGTGGCAGGGTCGCCGCGGCGAGGGCCGATGGTTGATCCAGTCCGAAGCGGCGTGCCGCCAGCCATGCCAGCAGGGGCAGCGGCGCGACCACCAGGATGTTCAACAGACGCAGGACGAAGACCTGCTGGTCATAGGCCCAGTGCTTGGAGCCTGGCAGGGCGTCGAGCAGCCTGGCGCCGACCACGTAGATCAACGGTGGATGCTGCACCATCTGGTTGGAGAGACGGCCGTCGCCGACGGGGGCAACCCCGCCGAGGGCGTCGAACGACTGGCGCTGGCCGCGTGGCGTCGGATCGATCTCGGCGAAGGACGGGGAGCCCCGCCGTTTCCCACCGGCCTGGAACATGTCCTGGAAGCGGCCGCGGTCGAAGTCGTCAGAGGTCGCGGCTACACCCGTCGAGATGATCTTTTTGCCTGGTGCGGGCCAGCCGACTCCGTGCTGCAGGCCGTAGACCATGTCCACGTGCTGAGCCTCGTCGTATCCCGTCCAGGTCGGATACACGAACGCGTAGCTGAGCAGCAGGCCGAGGTGAACCGCCGTGATGAGGAGCAATAACACCGGCACGCGCCGCGGACCGGGCATCGACACCGCCTCGGCGGCCTCGGCTCGCGCCTCGGCCGCCGGCCTGGTCCCTGCCGGCCTGGTCTCCGCCGTGGAATCGGTGGTGTAGCTGCAGTCGATGATCGACGGCTCTGGGGCATCCATGGTTGACGCCAGCGTAGACTACCGATGTGAGAGGTTCGGACGAGCTCGGCGTGGGGTAACCGTTGCCTGTCTGTCGCACTCTTCTCGACACGGGCTGATCCTGGGCGGATCCTGAACCGGGCGGGTCACGGTGTCTGCGACACTCGGAAGGTGCGTTTTCTCGTGACCGGTGCCGCCGGTCAGCTCGGGTCCGACCTCTGCCGGCTGCTCGAGGCCCGAGCCGCGGAACCGGGCTCCCCGGTGTCCGGCTGGGCCGGTCTGACCCGGGCGGAATTCGACATCACCGATCCGGCCCGGGTGCGCGCCGTCCTGCGCGACCAGGCGCGTCCTGCGAAGATCCAGGGTGGGCTGGTCGTCTTCAACACGGCGGCCTGGACAAACGTCGACGCGGCGGAGTCGGACGAGGCCGGCGCCTATGCGGTCAACGCCACGGGGCCGGCGCACCTCGCCGCGGCCTGCGCCGAGGTCGGCGCGACCCTGATCCACATTTCGACTGACTACGTCTTCGACGGGCGGGCCGCCAAGCCCTACGAGGTCAACGATCCTACCGGTCCCGTCTCGGCGTACGGCCGGACGAAACTGGCCGGGGAGGAGGCTGTCCGAGCCCTGCTGCCCGATGCCTCGTACGTGGTGCGCACCGCATGGGTCTATGGCCGGACCGGCAGCAACTTCGTGAAGACGATCTCACGCCTGGCCCGTGAGCGGGACACGCTGTCCGTTGTGGACGATCAGGTGGGCTCGCCGACCTGGTCGGCCGATCTTGCGTCGGGGCTGCTCGAACTCGCTTCCTCGGCGGCACCGACCGGCGTCTACCACTGCACGAACGCCGGCGAGACCACGTGGTTCGGCTTCGCCCGCGAGATTGTCGCCGCTTTGGGCCAGGACCCGGCCAAGGTGACGCCGACGACGACGGAGGCATTTCCCCGTCCGGCCCGGCGCCCGGCCTACGCGGTGCTCTCCGGGCGGTCGTGGGTGGACGCGGGACTCACTCCTCCGCGGGCCTGGGACGCCGCGCTGTCCGCGGCCTTCGCCGCGGCGGGCGACGCGCTGCGCGGCTGATCGTTCTGCCGGGTACCGATCTTTCTGTCGATCGTTGCGCGACCGGCCAGCGTCGGCCCACCGCGCCCCGGCCGTGGGCGGGGGCGCGCCTGACTCTCGCCTGGTGTCCGGTCCCCGCCCGGCCCCGTCTGCCCGATCTACCTGGCTCTATCTACCTGGCCCTTCGGCGACGGTTCCCGGTGGGCGCCGATCGTGTTGGCTGGCACAGTAGAATTTTGCAGGATGAGAATAAGTGCGTGTGCTGCAAAGTTATCGAGAAAGAGGATATCGAGGGAGCGGATCGAGATCGGGGAAGCGGTGACGGGGAAGGATCCGACGGCGGCACCCGCGGCGACCGTCCCGGGTCGGGCTGGCGAGCCCGGGAGGTCGTCCGGGCCGGGGCTGCGGGAGCGCAAGAAGCGGCAGACCCGCCGGGCCCTGCGGGCCGCGGCCATCCGGCTTGTCGCGGAGCGTGGTCTGGAGAACGTCTCGGTTGACGAGATCGCCGCCGCGGCCGAGGTTTCCACCCGGACGTTCTTCAACTACTTCCCGACGAAGGACGACGCGATCGCCGGCATCGATCCCGAGGACATCACCGAGATCAGCACGGCGCTGGCGGAGCGTCCTCCCGAGGAGGAGCCGCTGGCGGCGTTGCGGGCGGTCATGCTGGACCGGGCCGCCCTCGTCGCACCCGATCAGGCCGAGCTGTGGCGCGTCCGGCTTGCGATCATCCGTGCCCATCCTCATCTGACCATGGCCTACGCGGCCAGTTGGAGTTCCTACGAACGTGCTCTCGCCGAGGCGATCGGCCGGCGTTGCGGGCTCGATCCCGATCGTGACCCCTACCCCGTCGTGCTGGTCGCGACGACGTTGGCCGTCGTGCGGACCCTGACCGTGCGGTGGCAGGAGTCCCCGGATGACGCTTCGTTGCCCGACACTCTCGGCCGCGCCTTCGACATCCTGGCCCGCGGCCTGGCTCCGCCCGGTCCCTCCGGCACCTTGGGCGGGTCCGGCGCCCCACCCGAGTCCGGCGGGTCCGGCGGGTCCGGCGGGTCCGGCGAGTCGGACGGATTCGACGTGGTGGGCACCTCGAACGCGCCGATCATGTCGTCCCACCGGGAGCACCGGGAGCACCGGGAACGAGAACAGCGAGGACAGCGACCCGAATGAGATCGACCGAGCACGTCGACGTCAGCGACGACCATGAAGGGAACCGGTCATGACGCAGGCTCGATCGGCGGAGTCCGCCGAGCCCGTCGAGTCCGTGGACTCCGCCGAGTCCGCCGAGTCCGCCAGAACCGGCGCCGGCACGTCTCCGGCGCCCCGCGGCGGCGCCGCCGTGATCCCCTCGCCGGTCTCCGACCAGCGCCGGCTCTGGCTGATCATGGGAGCGCTGCTCCTCGGAATCCTGCTGGCCTCGCTGGATCAGACGATCGTGTCGACGGCACTGCCGACGATCGTCGGGGATCTCGGCGGCGCCACCCATCTCTCCTGGGTGGTGACTGCCTACCTGCTGGCCTCCACGGTGTCCACACCGGTCTGGGGCAAGCTCGGTGATCTGTACGGCCGCAAGATCCTGTTCCAGGTGGCGATCGTCATCTTCCTGGTGGGCTCGATGATCGCCGGTGCCAGTACGTCGATGGGGCAGCTGATCGCCTTCCGTGCCATCCAAGGGCTCGGCGGCGGCGGGTTGATCATCAGTGCGATGACGATCATCAGTGATCTCGTTCCGCCGCGCGATCGAGGCCGTTACCAGGGGCTGTTCGGCGCGACGTTCGGCGTGTCGTCGGTGGTCGGTCCGCTGCTCGGCGGCCTGTTCGTCGACCATCTCTCCTGGCGCTGGGTCTTCTACGTGAACCTGCCGGTGGGCGCGGTCGCCCTGGTGGTGACGGCGTTGGCGCTCCCGGCGACGAGGAACCGCATCAGGCACGTCATCGACTACCTCGGCACCGTGCTCCTGGCCATGGCAACGACCAGCCTCGTGTTGCTGACCAGCCTGGGCGGCACCACCTACGCCTGGGGATCACCGGAGATCATCGGGATGGGCGTCGCGGGAGTCGTGCTCCTCGTCGGGTTCGTGTTCGTCGAACGAGTGGCGGTCGAACCCGTGCTGCCGCTGACGCTGTTCCGGGTCCGGGTGTTCTCGGTGGCCGGCGCGGTCGGCTTCGTCGTCGGCTTCGCGATGTTCGGCGCGATCGTCTTCCTGCCGCTGTTCCTCCAGGTGGTGAAGGGAGTCGACCCGACGGACTCCGGCCTGCAGATGCTGCCGGTGATGGGTGGGCTGCTGCTCAGCTCGATCATCTCCGGCCGGCTCATCAGCCGGTGGGGCCGTTACAAGATCTTCCCGGTCGTCGGTACCGCGATGATGTCGATCGGCCTGTTCCTGCTGTCGTTCATCAGTCCCGACATCTCCACGCTGCAGCTCACGTTGTCCATGTTCGTCCTCGGGGTCGGGATCGGCGCGGTCCTGCAGGTCCTGGTCATGGCCGTGCAGAATGCCGTCGACTACCGGCAGATGGGCGTGGCCACCTCGGGTGCGACCTTCTTCCGGTCCATCGGCGGGTCGTTCGGTACCGCCGTGTTCGGCGCGATCTTCGCGAACCAGCTCAGGGGTAACCTCGCCGAGCGGTTTGCGGGCATCCCGTTGCCATCCGGTCTGTCCGCCTCCGGTTCCAACCTCAGCCCCCAGGTGCTCCACAGGCTGCCCCCGACGATCCGGGACGGGTTCGTCCAGGCGTTCTCGGACGCGATGCAGACCGTCTTCCTGGTGGCGGTGCCGATCGGTCTGTGCGCCTTCGCGCTGGCCTGGTTGCTGCCCGAGATCCGCCTGGGAAACACCGTCGGTGGCGCGCGGCCCGCGGCGCCGGGCTCGGCGGAGGCGGATGAGACCGCGGAGGTCCTCAAGTAGCCGCGATTTCGACCGCGCGTCGGCGTCTGCGCGGGACGCCCCGTCGGCACGCGGTCTTTCTGCTGCTGGTCGCCGCCGGGATCGCCGCTCGGGTCCTGGTGATCGTCACCTACCCGCCCGCGCTGATGTACCTCGGGGATTCGGCGGCCTACCTCGACCAGGCATGGCGGGACATTTGGCCGGGCGACTGGCGGCCGTCGGGCTACCCGATGTTCCTGCGGATCCTCGACGGCCAGGCCCACCTGACGCGGGTCGTCGTCGTTCAGCACCTGCTCACGCTGGGCGCGGCGGTGGCGCTCTATGCGGTGGCGCTGCGGGTCGTCCGCCGGCCGTGGCTCGCTGCCCTCGCCGCCACCCCCACGCTGCTCTCCCCGTGGGTGCTGGACCTCGGCCAGTTCGTCCTTGCCGACAGCCTGTTCGGGGTGCTTGTCTCGGTCGGGGTGGCGTTGCTCGCGTTACCGGGACGCCCTCGGCCCGTTGCCTGCGCCGCCGCCGGCCTGCTGCTCGGCGCCGGCCTGTGCGTGCGGACAGTGGGCTACGGCCCGCTGGCGGTCGGCCTGGTCGTCCTGCTCGGCACCGTGGTGGCCGACCGGCGGCGCGCGACTTCCCGGGCCGGGCCGGTTGCCGCTCCTCGGGCGGCCCGACCCGTCCTCGTCTTCGTGCTGGCCGCCGCCACGCCGATCCTGGCCTACTCCGGGTGGAGCGCCTCGGCGGGAGGGGGCTTCGCCGTCTCCGCGCACTCCGGGTTCTTCCTGTACGGGCGGGTGGCGCCGTTCGCGGATTGTTCCGCGCTGTCACGAGCGGACCTGCGCACCCTGTGCGACCCACGGCCGGTCGACGAGCGCGGTTCGCCGGTTCGTTACCTGTGGCCGGCCGGTTCCCCTCTGCGTCAGGGGCACCGGCACATCCCACCGGGACGGGAGGACCTCGCGGCCGAGTTCGCGGGCGAGGTCGTGCGTCACCAGCCGTGGATGCTGGTGACGACGTCGGCTCGGTACCTCGTCGGCTATCTCTCCCCGGTCCGGCATGAGACGACGAAGACCTCGCGGGCGGACACCTGGGAACTGCCGTCCGGCGTGACCAACGTGCTGACCCCGGACGATCCGCATGCCGACGACGGCTATTTCGTCGCGACCGAGGTGCACAACCCCACGGCGGGCTGGCTGGCCGGCTACTCTCGCCTGGCCTACGCTCCGATGCCGCTTGTCGGCCTGGGTTTGCTGGCGGGTCTCGCGGCAGTACTGCCCGAGGCCGTTCGCCGGGTGCGCAGGAGTGGGGTGACGGCGGCGTGGCCGGGGCTCGGGCGGCTGTTCTGGCTGGCCGCCGGGGCCGGCCTGTCGACCCTCGTGCTGTCCGCGCTGACCTCCGGATTCGACTACCGCTACCTCGCCGCGGTCATCGGGCCGATCGGATCGGCCGCGGTCCTGGGCGCGGCCGGCTTCGTTGCCGCGCTCCAAAGCCGGACCGCCGGACAGCGCCGACCGCCGGACAGCGCCGACCGGCGGATAACAGCCCGCCGGACAGCTGACGCCAAGCGGACGATACCGTCGTATCCGCCAAACGATCGTCGCTGATGTTCGATGGGCTGACCGGCGTTGTGGCGTGGTAGTCGGGGCGACACTACCCGGCCGAGGCGGAGAGGGTTGCCGACGTGCCTGGCGGGGACGCGTGGCAGGCGGTCGAGACCTCCACGCAGGTGCCTGGGAGCGGTCCGGCGGGTGGCGGATCCGGGGCGGCGCTGGCTTGTGATCGGGGTGGTCGCGGCCGGCATGGTTTTCTCCGCGTTCGGCGTGCTCGTCGCCGCGGTCGTGCCTCCCTTCACCTCGGCCGACGAGGCACAGCACACCGCCTACGCGTTCGACGTCGCCGACGGCTCGTTGCCCGTGCTCGACTCGCCCGTGCACTCCCGTATCCCGAGCATGCCGGGACTGCCCGCCGACTGCGTGGTGCCGCCGCCGCAGGCGCGGGCCGCGGTGGCCTCCCACGTCGATCGGCTCTGTGGGGGGCGCCTAGGCCGACCACTGGCGAACGTCGACCTCACCTACACCGCGAACCATCCACCACTGTTCTACGCGGTCGAGGCCGTCCCGCTCCGGACGGGCGTCGCGCTGGATCATCCGCTGGCCGGTTTCCGGGCCGCCCGCCTTCTCAACGTGGCGTTTGGGATTACCGCGGTGATCGCGACCGCGGCGCTGGTCCGCGGTGTGCTGCCGGGGCGGCCCGATGTCGCGGTCGGCGCGGCGGCGACTGTCGGCGTGGTCGGCATGTTCGTCCTCATCTCCGGCCAGGTCTACAACGACACCCTGGCGGTGGCGACCATCACCGGCCTGCTCGCGGTGACCGTTGCGATCATCCGCCGGGGGCCGGGGCCGCGGACCTTGGCGGCACTGGCGGTGCTCGGCCCGGCGGCGGCGGCGAGCCGGGCCAGCGGCGCGCTGGCCGTCGCGGTGGTCGTCCCGGCTTTCGCTGTCGCCGTCTCGATGTGGACGTCCGGTGGCGCGCTGCGGCGAGCCGGGCGTGGCCTGACGGCCGCGGTCGTGCTCGTCGCGCTGACCTTCGCCGCGACCGGCTGGTTCTACCTGCGTAACGTGCGCCGGTACGGCGATCCCACCGCCTCGGGCCGGGTCGCCGAGATGTTCCCGATCCGCGATGGGCGGACGTCGGCCTGGCAGGTGTCACGCGACAGCGACTTCTGGTGGCACATCTACCGCGGGTTCTTCGGACGTTCCGTCCTGCTGACCGGTCACGCCCGGACGATCGCCGTCGGGGTCGCGGTCGTGACCGGTGCGGGCCTGGTCGCGGCGGGGGTTCGGGTCCTGGGCGCCCGGCTGCGGACCGTTGCGCGGCCGGGCGCTCGGATCGCGGATACCACCGATACCCGGCCGGTGGACGACGGAGTGGACGACGGGCACCCCGAGGCGGATTCGCCGGGAGGTCGGCTGGCCGGCAGCGTCGTCATCGGCCTTCTGCTCACCCTGCACTGCCTGCTCGTCGTCGCCACCCTGGTGGGCTACGTCGCCGCCGGAGGCGCGCCGTTCACCCGGTACCTGCTGCCGATGCTGCCGATCCTCGCCCTCGTCGTCGCGGCCTGCTGCGGGTCGCTGCCGCTGGGCCGTCGCGGCCTGCCGACGGTCGCGGTCGTCGCCGCGCTGGCGGCGCTCACCGTGGTCATGCTCATCCGTGATCTGGCATTCAAGCGGCCCGCGCTCGCCCCGCTGGCGAACCTGGACCGGCTGCGGACCGCCTGGGACCAGACGGCCCCGGGCCCGCCCGACCTCGGGCTGTCGTGCCTGGCGGGATGGGCCGTTCTCGGCGGTGTCCTGCTCGTCGTCGCGTTATGGAAGCTCGCTGACCCGGCGGTAGACGGCCGCGGTGAGCTGCGCGGTGCGCCGCCAGGTGAACGTGCGGGCGTGCGCCCGGCCGGCGTCGGTGTCGCCGGGGGAGTCGAGCAGCTCCAGGATCGCCTCGGCGAGGTCGTCGGCGAACGAGTCGCGGTCGGTCTGCCGAACGAGCCGCACCGGACTGGTGGAGCGGGTGATGGTCAGCCCGGGGGCCTGGCCAGGGGTCTGCTCAGGGGACCGGCCGGCGGGGGCGGCGACGTCGACGAGAGCGGCGGTGACCTCCCGCACGGTCGGGATGTCGGCGGCGACCACCGGAGTCCCGGCGGCGAGCGCCTCCAGGGGGGGTAGCCCGAAGCCCTCGTACCGGGACGGGAAGCACAGCACGCTCGCTCCGGCGACGGTTGTCCGCAGTGCCTCGCTGTCGAGATAACCGGCGACGACGACGGCGTCGGACGGCAGGTTCGCCAGGTCCAGTGCCGGTCCCCACCCCGGAGGCCCGACGAGCACCAACGGCGGAGCGTCGATTTTCGCCGCGTGCAGCCGGCGGACCGCCTCCAGCAGCGCCGGGAGGTTCTTGCGGGGCTCCACCGAACCGACGAACAGCAGGTACCGCTCGGGCAGGCCACGGGCCCTGCGCCAGGCGAGGCTCGGCTTCGCCGTGGTGAACCAGGCGTCGTCGACTCCGAGCGGCGTCGGGGTCACCAGCGCGGGGTCGAGCCGGTAGGCCGTCACCACCTCGTCGGCCACCGCGCGGCTGGGCGTCAGCACGGCGGACGCCCGGCGCAGGCTGCGGGGGACCAGATCACTGTAGCGGGCGGACGCCGCCGTCACCGTGTCCGGGGTACGCAGGTAGGACAGGTCATGGATGGTCAGCACACCGCGGGCCCGGCGCAGCGGTGGAAGGACGAAGTTCGTCGCGTGCACGACGTCGGCGGGGCCGGTGAGCCACTCGGCGGGCGGGTACTCCGAGCGGGCCCAGGCGTCCTGCAACAGCCGGGCCGGTGCCCGCCGGGCCGCCGTTCGCACCCCGGCCGGCAGCGCGCCCGGCAGCTCGTCCAACCCGCGCCAGGTGAACGCCGTCGCCGCGAGTTCCCACCCGGCCCCGGCTTCCCACCCGGCCCCGGCTTCCCACCCGGGCTCGGTGGCGAGCCGGGCGAGCCCGGGTGGGAAGCCGGGGCCGGGTGGGAAGC
>NZ_CDXDOS010000038.1:17842-21312 GCF_978021245.1 Frankia sp. CoBUL1 | reverse complement strand
CCAACATCCTCATCAGGACAGGGTGCCGGCGCAAGCCGGCATGATCACTTACCTGAACGGGAAACCGGGAGGGGACAAGAGCATGGCGGGAAAGCGCGGGGTGCCGTGAAGGCGCCGAAGGCACGGCCGTGCAAGGCCCGCGTGATACGGCGAAGGCCATACTGCTTGAAGCCCAGTCTCCAGCGGTGCAAACGTCACACCTCCCGACACGGCGTCTGTCGTCGGGGCCGCCGGCATAGGAGTGATTCCGACTTTCGTCGCTCTGAACCCTTCCGGCCGGTGGGCGACGGGCAGCGAGCTCGTTCAAGGGGACGGACCGGGACGCCTACGTCACGCTCGATACGTCTGGCGCATGAGGAATTCGGGATGGCCTACGGGGCGCGAGCCCTAGGGCTACGGAGGGTCCGTAGTAGTCGCGGGAGTCACGCCCTGCCTCGGAGGACGGGAGAGCCGTCTACATGGGCGAAGGGACCCAGGTGCTTGGATCGACAAGGACGGTGAGGTACGCGAGATGCGGGATGCCGCAACCGTGCTGGAGATCATTCGTGAACGCGGCAGGAGAGGGCTGCCGTTGGAAAGGGTCTACCGGTGTCTGTTCAATCCGGACCTGTTCCTGCTCGCCTATGGGAAGATCTACCGCAACAAGGGGGCTATGACCGCCGGGGCCACCGGCGAGACTGTGGATGGCATGAGCCTCGGTAAGATCGAGGCCATTATCGATGGCGCTCCGGGCGGAGCGTTACCGATGGACCCCAGTTCGGCGCACCTACATCGAGAAGAAGAACTCGGTCCGGTGCTACCCGACCTGTTATGCCGGGTAGCACCGGCTACCCGGTGGAGCGGGCGACGGGAATCGAACCCGCGTTGCAAGCTTGGGAAGCTCGTGTTCTGCCTCTGAACTACGCCCGCGTAGCGCATTCGCATCGTACCGGACGGACCAGGTCGGGTGGGGCCCCGGGCCGTCCGGCGCGTCCGGAGTCAGCCGTCGATGCTGTTGACGGAACCGCTAGGGCCGGTAGGACCGATACGGCCGCCGGTCCCGGGCAGGCGCAGGAAGCGCAGCGACTCCCGGCCCGGGGGCTGCTTCGGCCGTTCCAGGACGGGCGTCGGCGGGACCTCCATGCTGACCGGCTGGCCAGGAACCACCCGGACGGTCTTGCCGTGGTGCAGCAACGTCATCGCCGGCCCCACGGGGACGGTGTAGACAGCCATCGAGTCGGAGACCTCCACCCGCAGGTGCCGCCCACGGACACAGAGCCCGAAGGCCAGCCTGCTCAGTCCCTCGGGCAACCGCGGCGCGAACGAGATCACCTCACCGCCGTCACGCAGCCCACCGAAGCCCTCGACGAGGGCGATCCAGCTTCCCGCGAGGGAGGCCATGTGCAGCCCATCTCCGGTGTTGTGCTCGATGTCATGCAGATCCATCAGGGCGGCTTCGCGCAGATAGTCATAGGCGAGCGACAGGTGCCCACACTCAGCGGCCAGCACCGCCTGGGAGCATGCCGACAGTGACGAGTCCCGAACCGTCAGAGCTTCGTAGTAGGCGAAGTTGCGGATCTTCTCGTCCATCGTGAAGGCGTCACCCCGGCGCTGCATCGCCAGGACCAGGTCCGCCTGCTTGACGACCTGCTTGCGGTAGAGGTCGAAGTACGGGAAGTGCAGCAGCAGAGGGTACTGCTCGGGCGCGGTGTTCGCGAAGTCCCAGACCTGGTGTTCGGTGAATCCCTCGGACTGCGGATGGACGCCGAGATGGGGGTCGTAGGGGATGAACATGTTCTCGGCCGCGTCCCGCCAGGACGCCGTGACCTCGGCGTCCACGCCCAGCTCGGCGGCCCGGTCGGGATGGCGGCGGGCGGCGTCCGCCGCGGCCACAAGGTTCCGCTGCGCCATCAGGTTCGTGTAGACGTTGTTGTCGGCGATGGCCGAGTACTCGTCCGGGCCCGTGACACCGTCGATCCGGAAGCGGCCGTCGAGGTCGTGATGTCCCAGCGACCGCCACAGCCGGGCGGTCTCGATCAGGATCTCCAGCCCCACCGTGCGCTCGAACCGCTCGTCCCCGGTGATGGTGACGTAGCGGGCGACCGCGTCGGCGATGTCGGCGTTGACGTGGAAGGCGGCCGTCCCGGCTGGCCAGTATCCGGAGCACTCCTCTCCGTGGATGGTACGCCAGGGGAAGACGGCGCCCTTCAGATTGAGCAGATCGGCTCGTTCCCTGGCCAGCGGCAGAGTCGCGTACCGCCAGCGCAGCGCGTCGGCGGCCGCGTCGGGCGCGGTGTACGTCAGGACGGGGAGCACGTACGACTCGGAGTCCCAGAAGGCGTGCCCGTCGTAGCCGGGGCCGGTCAGGCCCTTGGCCGGGATCGCCCGCCGCTCGGCCCGCGATCCCGCCTGCAGGACGTGGAACAGCGCGAAGCGAACGGCCTGCTGCACCTCCGGGTCGCCGTCGACCTCGACGTCGGCCCGCTTCCAGAAGGCATCCAGGTACTGCCGCTGCTCGGCGACGAGACCGGGCCACCCGGTCTGCCGCGCTGCGACCAGCGCCGCGGCCGCTTGGTCTCTGAGGGCCGGCAGGGACCGTTGCTCCGACCAGCCGTAGGCGATGAACTTGACCATCCGCAGCTTCTCGCCCGGGGCGAGTACCGCCGTGGCCGTCACCCGGCCGGCGTCCGGCTCGCTCTCCGAGGAGACACCCAGCGAGTCCGGCCCGGCGAACTCGTGGTCCATGGCCGCGGCGACACGGATCTCGCTGCGGTGGGTGATGTGGACGAGCTCAACCATCGTGCCGCTCGCCCGATGGCGCTCGGATCGCAGCGGCGACTCCAGCGCGGACGCGGCCCGCGGGTCACCGTGCCAGGCCGGCAGCTGCTCGTTGGCCACCAGCTCCGACTGGATGACGACCCGCGCCGGGTCGCCCACCGGCTCGATCTCGTAGTACACGGCCGCGATGGAACGCTGCGAGAACGACACCAGCCGCTCGGAGTGCACCCGGATGGTCTGCCCCGCCGGCGAGACCCATTCCGCGTCCCGCCGGAGCACGCCCTCCCGGAAGTCGATCGCCCGCTGATGCGACCGCAGATCGCCATAGCGGATGTCAAACGGCTCGTCGTCGACAAGTAGACGGATCACCTTGCCGTTGGTGACGTTGATGACCGTCTGGCCGGACTCGGGATATCCGTAGCCGGCCTCGGCATAGGGCAGGGGCCGCAGCTCGTGGACCGAGTTCAGGTAGGTGCCCGGCAGGCCGTGCGGATCGCCCTCGTCGAGGTTTCCCCGGAGCCCGATATGGCCGTTGGACAGGGCGAACAATGACTCGGACCGGCCCAGATCGGAGATGTCGAGACCGGACTCCTGGATGGACCACGGCTCGATCAGATAGGACGCTTTGTCGATCATGCGGGGCCGGGCCCGGAGCCGTGGCCGAGCAGATCCGCCAGGTCGTTCACCACGATGTCGGCCCCGTGGGCGCGCAA
>NZ_CDXDOS010000038.1:0-17532 GCF_978021245.1 Frankia sp. CoBUL1 | reverse complement strand
CCGCGGCGGCACCCCGAGCAGCCGGGCGCCGGCGAGGAAGGTGTCGGGCGCGGGCTTTCCGGCGAGGTGGTCACGGGCGGCGACGAGGCCGTCCACCGCTCCGTCAACGAGGGCGTCAAGCCCAGTCGCCTTCAACACCTCGGCGCAGTTGGCGCTGGAGGAAACGACCACGCGGGGGATCCCCCGCGTGGCCAGTTCCCGCAGATACGTCACCGAGCCGGGATAGATGTCCACGCTGTCCCTCCGAATCCGTTCCAGCAGGAGGAAGTTCTTCCGGTTGGACAGCCCATGCACGGTGAGCGCGGACGGCGGGTCGTCCGGTGTTCCGTCGGGAAGCCTGATGTGACGGGCGTCGAGAAAGGCTCGCACACCGTCGGTCCTGGGCCGGCCGTCAACGTACTCGGCATAGTCATGCTCGAGGTCGAAGGGGACGAACGGCTCTCCCGACCGCTTGGCCCAGTTCTCCAGGAAATCGTCGAACATCTCTTTCCACGCGGCCGCGTGGATCGTCGCGGTGTTCGTCAGCACGCCATCCAGGTCGAACAGACATGCCTCGATGTGATCGGGTAGCCCGAGCATCCGTCCCGCCTGTCCCTTCCGCCCCAGCCTTCCCCGGGGGCACCCGTCCGACCGGGTATTCATCGACCGGCCACGTGCCTCCTACCCGGGTCACGCTCCGTCTCACTCTTCCACGCGGCCCCATCCTCCTCCGGGTGGACGGTGAAGATCGACCGCTCATGCTCTAACGTCCGGGACGTGCTGTTGTCCGACCGGGACATCCGGACCGAGATCGCCACGGGCCGGATCCGTCTCGACCCCCACGACCCTGGCCTCATCCAGCCGTCCAGCATCGATCTACGGCTGGACCGCTGGTTCCGGGTCTTCGCCAACCACCGGTACAGCCACATTGATCCCTCTCTTGAGCAGGAGGATCTCACCGAGCTCATCGCCCCGGAGGGCGACGAGCCGTTCGTCCTGCATCCGGGCGAGTTCGTCCTCGGCTCGACGCTGGAGATCGTCACCCTGCCCGACGATCTCGCCGGCCGGCTGGAAGGGAAGTCGAGTCTCGGCCGGCTCGGGCTGCTCACGCACTCGACGGCGGGCTTCATCGACCCCGGCTTCTCCGGGCACGTCACGCTGGAACTGTCGAACGTGGCGACGCTGCCGATCAAACTCTGGCCCGGCATGAAGATCGGCCAGCTCTGCCTGTTCCGGCTGTCCTCGCCGGCCGAGCACTCGTACGGCTCGACCATCTACGGTTCGCGCTACCAGGGTCAGCGCGGCCCGACCCCGTCGAGGGCCTACCGAGACTTCACCCGCGCACCGGTCCCGAACGGGGAGATCCCCCCAGGCTGACTTCCTTGTCTTTCAGCTTCCTTGCCTTTCCAGAAGATTTTATGTCCGATTTATCCCTCTGGAAAGGCAAGAGCGCAATTTAGCCGACAGGCTCGGCGGACTCCTCGGTCGGAGCCGCTGGCGCCGACGGCGCCAGCGAACGGGCCAGGAGCTGGGAGACGTCGAGTACCTCGACACCGTCCTTCGCCTCGCCGCTCAGCTTCTTCTCGGTGACGGCATCGGTGAGCATCACGATGCAGAACGGGCAGGCGGTGGACACGACGTCCGGGTCGAGGCCGAGGGCCTCCTCCGTCCGGTCCACATTGACCCGCTTACCGATCTTCTCCTCCATCCACATCCGCGCGCCGCCGGCACCGCAGCAGAAGCCACGGTCCTTGCAGCGGTGCATCTCCTGGCCCCGGATGCCCGGAATCGCCGCCAGGATCTCCCGCGGCGGGGTGTAGACCTTGTTGTGCCGCCCGAGGAAGCAGGGGTCGTGGTAGGTGACCGACGACTCCACCCGGGTCACCGGCACCAGCTTGCGCTCCCCGACCAGTTTGCCGAGCAGCTGGGTGTGGTGGACGACCTCGTACTGACCGCCGAGGGCCGAGTATTCCCGGGCGAGGCTGTTGAAGCAGTGCGGGCAGGTGGCAACGATCTTCTTGACGCCCGTGGCGTTCAGCAGCTCGATGTTCGCCTTGGCCATCTCCTGGTACAGGTACTCGTTGCCGAGCCGGCGCGCCGGGTCCCCGGTGCAGGACTCGTTCGTACCGAGGATCGCGAACTCGACCCCGGCAGTGTGCAGGAGCTCCGCGAAGGCCCGCGCGACCTTTTTGGCGCGGTCCTCGATCGCCCCGGCGCAGCCGACCCAGTACAGGTACTCGACGTCGTCGGGGATCTGCTCACCGTCGCCGAGGACACGCACCTCGAAGGGCAGGCCCTCGGTCCACTCGGTGCGGGTCCGCGGCGAGACGCCCCACGGGTTGCCGTTGTTCTCAAGGTTGCGCAGCATGACGCCGGCCTCGGACGGGAACGCCGACTCGATCATCACCTGGTAGCGACGCATGTCGACGATGTGGTCGACATGCTCGATGTCCACCGGACACTGTTCGACGCACGCGCCGCAGTTGGTGCACGACCACAGGACGTCGGGATCGATGACCCCGCCCTCCTCCTCGGTGCCGACCAGCGGCCGGTCGACCTGCGGCTGACCGGGCTGCGGCACCCGGCCGAAGCCGGACTCGGGCACGTGGTGCACGGTGTGGGAGTCGGAGGCGTCCTCGGCGATCCCGGTGACCGCCTTCGGCGCCTCCTCACCCTCCGCCGCGCCTTCGGTGGACAGCAGGTAGGGCGCCTTGGCGAAGAGGTGGTCACGCAGATCCATGATCAACAACTTCGGCGACAGCGGCTTGCCCGTGTTCCACGCCGGGCACTGGCTCTGGCACCGCCCGCACTCGGTGCAGGTGGCGAAGTCGAGCATGGCCTTCCAGGAGAAGTCCTCGACCTTGCCGACGCCGACGACCGGCTCGTCCTCCTCCATCAGCTTCTCGATGTCGGGGGTGGTGGCCAGCGGGCCGAGGGCCACCGGCTGGCGCTTGAGCACGACGTTGATCGGGGCCAGGCCGATGTGCAGGTGCTTCGAGTAGACCACCAGCACCGAGAAGCCCATGATCACCGCGATATTGAGCAGCAGGAAGGCCGTCTCGATGCCCTCGTTCACATCGTGGGAGAGACCGGAGAAGATGCGGCTCACAGCGTAGGACGCGAAGGCCCACTTCGTCTGGCCCTGCGGGAGGTTGCCGGTGTTGTACTGGGCACCACGGTAGAGCAGCAGCGTCACGATAACGGCGGTGATCAGGCCGAGGATGACCCAGGCCGGCCCGGTGTGCGAGCCGTAGAATCGCGACTTGCGCTCCAGCCGCGCCGGGGCGTTCTTCAACCGGATGATCGTGAAGGCGACCAGGCCGGCGAGGACCGCCACGGCGAAGAAGTCCTCGAGGAAGCCGATGGCCGCCCAGTGCCCGAATCCCGGGATGTGGAAGTCGTCGTCGAACAGGCCGCCGTAGGCCTCGATGACGGTCAGCAGCAGGATCGTGAAGCCCCAGAAGGTGAAGAAGTGGGCCGCCCCGGGCACCGACCACTTCAGCAGCTTGCGCTGCCCCCCGACCTCGCTGATCTCCGTCCAGACGCGGGTCGGCAGGTCGTCGAGCCGGCCCTCGGCCGGCTGGCCGGACCCGATCAGCCGGAACAGCCAGAAAACCCGACGCCCGGCAACCGCGAGAGCAATCAGCGTGATCGCTCCACCGATCGCAATTCTCACAGCATCCTCCATCTGGCACCCACTATCGCGGGCGAGCCTGCTCGTACCGACCAGCAACGTATGGGACGAGTGGCTCACGCCACCCGGACAAGTGGCCCGCGCCACCGTATGGGCGGGTCCGGTCCCAACCTCCCGGCCAACCCGTCTGTCTGGGTCCCCACCCCGGACGTAGGGGCACTATGAGGCCGACAGCGAACCCGCTCACCGTCGACCCTGCCACGACGTGGTCCGAGCGGCCCGATATAGGGGGTCCGAAGGCCCGATCGTCCGCGCGAGGTGCACGGGACTGCTACGTTCAGCGGCAGACGCCCAACCGACACGCAACGCCTTGCACCGTCACGACTACCACGGCGCCCCGGATCCCGCCATCCCGGAACGTCGCTCCCCCGCCGGGAGCCTTCCGGGCCGACGAGGTCAACCCTTGTGCCGGCAGGTGCTTCGACGCACCATAAGGACAGCCTTCGCCCACGGTGACCGGGCGATCGTGTGTCCCGCGGTGCTCGCCACCTTCACGTTGTGCCTGGGCCCGGTGCCAGCGCTGCCGCGACGACGCCCGGCGTGCTCCGGCGGACGGGCCCTACCGACGTTGACGACCCGCGAACGACAACTCCGCGAACGACGACCCTGCGAACATGGTGGGCACGATGGCGACGATCACCCGGCCGACGATGACCCGAGTCGGCCGCCCTGGACACTCCCTGCAGACGGAGTACCTCCGGGCCAGGGAAAACCAGGCACTCGTGCGGCGGGACAAGCTGAGCCGTGAGGTACCCCGCACCGCGGTGCGCTCGGCCCTGGTAGGACTCGCCCTCGCCCTCGTCATCGGCTTCGGCCTGGGGCTGCCCACGGTCGCGGTCGTCGTGTTCCTGCTGGTCTTCATCGCCTGGCCGGCCGGGATCGTGATCGCCTCGTTCGGGACCGCCCCCGACGTCGAGTCGCTGCGCGAGGGGGCCGAGGCAGAGCGCAGGACCGCGCGCGCCATCGCCCGGCTGCGCCGCCAAGGGTACGTCATCCTGCACGACCGGGCCGTCCCTTACTCCGAGGCGACCATCGGTCACCTCCTGGTCGGGCCCGGCGGGGTGATGGTGCTCAGCAGCGACAACAACAAGGGCACCGTGCGGTACAAGAAGGGTGGGGCGACCTGTGACGGAGAGTCACTCAAACCCCCGATCGACCGCACCGCCTGGTTGGGTGACGAGGTCCGCAACCAGATCCGCGCGGCGCTGCCGATGCTTAAGATCCCGATAAGTCCGATCCTGGTGATGGTCGAGGCCAACGTCCTGTGGAGCGACGGCGCCCTCGACGGAGTGACGATCATCAGCATCAAGGACGTCGTCAACTACATCCGGCGCAGGCCCGGCCGGCTCAACCCCGGTGAGGTCCAGCAGATCGTCGCCGCCACGGAGCGGCTGTTTCCGGCCTACTCGGCCAACCGCCTCGCCGAACAGATCACCGTCGGTCGGGACCAGTGGCTGACCCTGATGGATGCGCTGCGCACGATCCGTGAGCGCGACGGGGACGCTTCCGAGATGCTCGACCGGCTCGCCCAGATCGAGTCCGACCTGGGCCGGCAGGCCGACCTCATCAACCGGACCGGAATGCCACTCGCGGTTCCCGGCCGAGCGGGCGCCGGCGAGGCCACGAGCGGCGAGCCGGACGGTCCGTCGGCTGCCGGCATGGGGCCGGTTCCCCGGCTCGGATCACGCGCGGGCGGACGGCCGCGCCCGGGGGCCCGCCGCGGGCGCATCCTGGCCGCCGTCCGACCGCCCCGGGAGACGACGGACCCCGACGCCGGCCAGGCCCCCGGCGACGGTGCCGCGGGTGGCTCGGCCCCGCAGCCACCCGCCGGAAGCTGACGCTCTCCCGTTCCACCTCCCATTCCACGCCCTGCCGGCTCCTCCCGCAGGCTCCCCTTCCGGTCCCGCCCGGCGACGCTGGCGGGAATTTCCCGGCCGTACATAAAGTTGAGCGTGCCAGGCTCACTTCTGTCGGGTTATGATGGGAGCCGTCATCATGAGTCAGAGCGACTCAATACACCGACCTGGCTTAACGTTGGCGGAACCGAGACTTCCCGGAGTGATCCTCAAGCCTCGGTTCACCGACAGGTTCCATCCCCACGAGGTCGGTGCGCCCGTCTGATCGGCGCCACCGACATGATCGAAAGGCACACAGACATGGCACGAGCGGTCGGTATCGACCTCGGCACTACGAACTCCGTCGTGAGCGTGCTCGAGGGCGGCGAACCCACGGTGATCGCCAACGCCGAGGGCTCCCGGACGACCCCGTCGGTCGTGGCTTTCGCGAAGAACGGCGAGGTCCTGGTCGGCGAGGTCGCCAAGCGTCAGGCGGTGACGAACGTCGAGCGCACCATCCGGTCGGTCAAACGCCACATGGGCACCGACTGGAAGATGAAGGTCGACGCGAAGGATCTCACGCCCCAGGAGATCAGCGCGTTCATCCTGCAGAAGCTGAAGCGGGACGCCGAGTCCTACCTCGGTGAGACGGTTACGGACGCGGTCATCACCGTCCCGGCGTACTTCGACGACGCCCAGCGTCAGGCCACCACCGAGGCGGGCACGATCGCCGGGCTCAACGTCCTGCGGATTGTCAACGAGCCGACCGCTGCGGCCCTCGCCTACGGGTTGGACAAGGGCGAGAAGGAGCAGACCATCCTGGTCTTCGACCTCGGTGGCGGCACCTTCGACGTCTCCCTGCTGGAGATCGGCGACGGTGTCGTCGAGGTGAAGTCCACCTCCGGTGACACCCACCTCGGTGGTGACGACTGGGATCAGCGCATCACCGACCACCTGATCAAGACCTTCAACGGCCAGCACGGGGTCGACCTCGGCAAGGACAAGATGGCCCTGCAGCGGCTGCGGGAGGCCGCCGAGAAGGCGAAGATCGAGCTTTCGCAGTCCACCCAGACCGCGATCAACCTGCCCTACATCACCGCGTCGGCCGAGGGTCCCCTGCACCTCGACGTCTCGCTGTCGCGCGCCGAGTTCCAGCGGATGACCTCCGACCTCATCGACCGCTGCAGGCACCCCTTCCAGCAGGCGGTGAAGGACGCGGGGATCAAGGTCAGCGACATTGACCACGTCGTCCTCGTCGGTGGTTCCACCCGGATGCCCGCCGTCGTCGAGCTGGTCCGCGAGCTGACCGGGGGCAAGGAACCGAACAAGGGCGTCAACCCGGACGAGGTCGTCGCCGTCGGCGCCTCGCTGCAGGCCGGCGTGCTCAAGGGCGAAGTCAAGGACGTCCTGCTCCTCGACGTCACCCCGCTCTCACTCGGCATCGAGACGAAGGGGGGGATCATGACCAAGCTCATCGAGCGCAACACCACGATCCCCACCAAGCGCTCGGAGATCTTCACCACCGCCGAGGACAGCCAGCCCTCCGTGCAGATCCAGGTCTTCCAGGGCGAGCGCGAGATGGCCGCCTACAACAAGAAGCTCGGCATGTTCGAGCTGACCGGCCTGCCGCCCGCCCCGCGGGGTATGCCCCAGATCGAGGTCACCTTCGACATCGATGCGAACGGCATCGTGCACGTGTCCGCGAAGGACCTGGGCACCGGCAAGGAGCAGTCGATGACCATCACCGGCGGCTCGGCGCTGCCGAAGGACGACATCGACCGCATGGTCCGCGACGCCGAGCAGTACGCCGAGGAGGACCGCAGGCGCCGGGAGGAGGCCGAGACCCGCAACAAGGCCGAGACGCTCGTCTACTCGACCGAGCGGTTCCTCGCCGAGAACGGCGAAAAGATCGACGCCGCGGTGAAGAGCGACGTGAAGGAGAAGCTCGGCACGCTGCGGGGCGCCGTCGCCGGCACCGACACGGCGGCGATCCGCGAGGCGGCCGACGCGCTGGCCGCGGCGAGCCAGGCGATGGGCCAGGCCATGTACGCGCAGGCCGCCCAGGAGGGCGCGGGTGCCTCTGGCGGCGCCGGAGCAGCCGACGATGACGTGGTCGACGCGGAGATCGTGGATGAGGAGGACAAGAAGTGACCTCAGGCCAGGCCGCGGACTGGTGGGGTTCGTCTCGGCCCGACGGCCGGGACGAGGCCGAAGAGCCCCCGGTGGTGGTGCGGGACCGGCGCCGGATCGATCCGGAGAGCGGCGAGGTCCGGCCGGAGGCGGCCGCGCCTCCCGGCCCGACGGCCACGGAGGTTCCACCCGCCGGAGTCCCGGTGGGTGAGGGTGACGGTGAGCTCGTGGCGTCGCTGCGCCAGCAGGTCACCGAGCGGACCGCGGACCTGCAGCGCCTGAAGGCCGAGTTCGACAACTACCGTCGGCGGGTCGAGCGAGACCGTCAGCAGATCGGCGAGCAGGCGACGGCGAAGCTGCTGGCGAGTCTGCTGTCGACCCTCGACGACATCGGCCGGGCTCGTGACCACGGCGATCTGGAAGGCCCGTTCAAGGCGATCGCGGAGGCCCTGGAGGCGGCCCTGGAGGCGACCGGGCTGGAGCGCTACGGGGCGAAGGGCGACGAGTTCGACCCGTCGGTCCACGAGGCCCTGATGCACGCCTACCGGTCGGACGTGAGCGGGCCGACCTGCGTGGACGTCTTCCGGGCGGGTTACCTGCACGCGGGCAAGGTGTTGCGGCCCGCGCAGGTGTCGGTCGCGGAACCGTCGGGCGAGGTGGACGAGATCGTCGATCAGCCGGTCGGGGCGGAGGGCGTCGCCGGGCCCGGCGAGGTGCCGGGGAGCGGCCCGGGCCAGGCAGGCGGACCGCCGGATCGGCCGACATCGGTCCCCGATGACACGGGCAGTGTGCCCGGCCCGGACAACGGCGGGCCCACTGTCAGCGCCGGCTGAAAAGGGGAGCCAGGTCCGTCCGGCCGTCCGCGAGCCGGGGTCTGACGGACCCGGCGGGCCACCGCCTCGCGCGGACGACATCATGAGGGAAGGAGGGGCGCCGTGAGTGTTCGCGACATGGTCGAGAAGGACTATTACGCCGCTCTCGGCGTTCCAAAGGACGCCTCGGCGACCGACATCAAGAAGGCGTACCGCGGGCTGGCCCGTGAGCTGCACCCCGACAAGAACCCGGGGGACGCCAAGGCCGAGGCGCGCTTCAAGGAGGTCTCCGAGGCCTACGACGTTCTCTCGGACGAGAGCCGTCGACGGGAGTACGACGAGGCCCGCGCGCTGTTCGCGGCCGGCGGTCGTCCCGGCGGCGGCTTCGGCGGGCCTGGCCGAGCCGGGGGTTACGGCGGGTTCGGCGCGCCCGGCACGGGCTACGGCAGCGGGCCGAACCTCAACCTCGACGACCTTCTCGGTGGGGCGAACGGCGGCCTCGGCGGCGTCTTCGACAACCTGTTCCAGCGGTCGTCACCCGGACGCGGTCCGCGTCGGGGTGCCGACATCGAGGCCGAGGTCACGATCCCCTTCGAGAAGTCGCTGACCGGTCTGGAGGCGTCGGTCCGGCTTCCCGGGGCCGCGACCTGTACCACCTGTACCGGCAGCGGGGCGCGTCCCGGCACGACGCCGCGCACCTGCCCGACCTGCCGTGGGCTAGGTGTGGTCTCCCGCTCCCAGGGTGGCTTCGCGCTCTCCGAGCCCTGCCGCGACTGCCTGGGCAAGGGCACCCTGATCGACCATCCCTGCCCGGACTGCCGGGGCACCGGCCGGCGTGAGCGTGAGCAGCGCATCCGCATCCCACCCGGGGTGAGCGACGGACAGCGGCTGCGGGTCCGGGGGCGTGGTATACCCGGCGAACGGGGCGGACCGGCCGGCGACCTCGAGGTGACGGTGCACGTGCTGCGCCATCCGGTGTTCGAGCGGGAGGGGAACAACCTGGCGATTACTCTCCCCGTGACGATCACCGAGGCCGCGCTCGGCGCGTCGATACGGGTGCCGACCCTGGACGGTACTCCGCTCACGATGAAGGTGCCGGCGGGGACCTCCAGCGGTCGACGCCTGCGGGCCCGCGGGCGGGGTGTCCCCACAGCCGGAGGCGGGAACGGGGACCTCATCGTCACCCTCGAGGTGACGGTACCGAAGCCGAGTGATCTCTCGCCACGGGCACGTACGGCGTTGCTGGAGTTCGCCCAGGCCCATCCCGAGGACCCACGGGCGCCGTTGATGGAACGGATGGAGGCAGGCGGATGACCGGGCGGCCGAACCGCACATCCGACCCGCCGCCCGCCCGGCGCGGGCGAGCGACGGGAGCAGGGCGAACAATGGGGGCAGGGCGAACAGGGGAACGGCAGCTCCAGCGGGGGCCGGCGACGTCCCCCACCGAGGTTCGACCGGACACCGAGGTTCGACCGGAGGGCTACTACCCCGCCGGCCCGCTGCCGGGTCCGGCCCACGACGAGGACGCACCGGTCTACGTCATCTCGATCGCCGCGCAGCTCGCCGGGATGCATCCCCAGACCCTGCGGTCCTACGACCGGCTCGGGCTGGTCACGCCTGGGCGCACGGCCGGGCGGGGGCGTCGTTACTCCGCCCGGGATGTGGCGTTGCTGCGCGAGGTGCAGCGACTGTCCCAGGAGGAAGGCGTCAACCTGGAGGGGGTCAAGCAGATCCTCCGGTTGAGCGCCCAGGTGATGGCACTGCAGGCGCAGGTGCGTCAGCTCACCGAGGAGCTCGCCCGGTCCCGCGCCGACGCGGACCGCGCGGTGGCCGAGGCGCATGCCAGTCACCGGCGCGACCTCGTCCCGGTGGATCGCGGCGCGCTCGTGATCTGGCGGCCGCTGCCCCGCCGCTGACCGGCCGGGGCGGAGCCGGCGAACGGATGCGGGAGGTTTGTCGCGGCGCGCCCACAGGGTTGAGTGGGAACGACTCAGGTATGCTGAGCGTTGAAAAAGCGACGGTGCACGCCATCCGACCATCTGGGATCCGCCATGAACGCTGAACGCCTCACCGCCCGGTCGCAGGAGGCACTCTCCGCAGCGATCAGTCGAGCCACCGCCGACGGGTCACCCCTTGTCGACCCCCTCCACCTGCTCAACGCCCTGCTCGAAGCATCCGACGGGGTCGGCGCGGCGCTGCTGGCGTCCGCGGGCACCTCGGTCGACACGGTGCGCTCCCGAGCCGAGGCCGCGGTGACGCGGCTGCCCCGCGCGACGGGCCTGAGCGTGTCCCCGCCGCAGCTTTCCCGCCAGCTCATCGCGGTGCTGAACAACGCCGAGCGGCAGGCCGGTCAGCTGGGTGACGAATACACTTCGGTCGAGCATCTGGTCGTGGCGCTCGCCGAGGAGGGGGGCGAGGCCGGGCGGATCCTCACCTCCGCCGGCGCCACGCCCGACGCGCTGCGCGGCGCCTTCGAGAAGGTGCGCGGCGGCGCCCGGCGGGTGACCAGCCGGGACCCGGAGGGCTCCTACCGCGCGTTGGAGAAGTACTCCATCGACCTCACCGAGCGTGCGCAGCAGGGCAAGCTGGACCCGGTGATCGGCCGCGACGCCGAGATTCGCCGCGTCATCCAGGTGCTGTCGCGGCGGACGAAGAACAACCCGGTCCTCATCGGCGAGCCCGGGGTCGGCAAGACGGCCATCGTCGAAGGGCTCGCGCTGCGGGTCGTCGCGGGTGACGTGCCCGAGTCGCTGCGCGGCCGGCGCATCGTCTCGCTCGACCTCGGTTCGATGGTTGCCGGCTCCAAGCTGCGCGGCGAGTTCGAGGAGCGGCTGACCTCCGTCCTCAACGAGATCCGCGAGGCCGAGGGTCAGATCATCACCTTCATCGACGAGCTGCACACCGTCGTCGGCGCCGGTGCGGCGGAAGGAGCGATAGACGCCGGCAACATGCTCAAGCCGATGCTCGCCCGCGGCGAGCTGCGCATGATCGGCGTCACCACCCTGGAGGAGTACCGCACCCGGATCGAGAAGGACCCGGCGCTGGAGCGTCGCTTCCAGCCGGTCCTCGTCGGCGAACCGACGGTCGAGGACACCATCGGCATCCTGCGCGGGCTCAAGGAACGCTACGAGGTGCACCACGGCGTGCGCATCACCGACACCGCGCTGGTCGCCGCGGCCACCCTGTCCGACCGCTACGTCACCGCGCGCTTCCTGCCGGACAAGGCGATCGACCTGGTCGACGAGGCCGCGTCCCGGCTTCGCATGGAGATCGACAGCCGGCCGGTGGCAATCGACGAACTCGAACGCGCCGTGCGCCGCCTGGAAATCGAGGACATGGCGCTGTCCAAGGAGAACGACGAGGCCTCCCGCGAGCGGCGGGGGCGCCTGCAGCGCGAGCTCGCCGACCGGCGTGAGGAGCTGTCGAGCCTGACGGCCCGCTGGCACCGGGAGAAGGATTCGATCTCCGAGGTTCAGAAGATCAAGGAGGAGTTGGAGAATGCGCGGCGCGCCGTGGAGCTCGCCGAGCGCGACCTCGACCTCGCCAAGGCCGGGGAGCTGCGGTACGGCACCATCCCGACGTTGGAGAAGCGGCTGTCGGCGGCAACCGACGCGCTGGCCGGCGCGGACTCCCCCGGTGGGGCGATGCTCAACGAGGAGGTCGGCCCGGACGACGTCGCCGAGGTCGTCGCCGCCTGGACCGGGATCCCGGCCGGTCGCCTCCTCGAAGGCGAGACGGCGAAGCTGCTGCGTATGGAGTCCGCGCTGCACGCGCGGGTCATCGGCCAGGACGACGCGGTGCGGGCCGTCTCCGACGCGGTCCGCCGGGCCAGGGCCGGGATCGCCGACCCGGACCGGCCGACCGGCTCCTTTCTCTTCCTCGGGCCCACCGGAGTCGGGAAGACCGAGCTCGCGAAGGCGCTCGCCGATTTCCTCTTCGACGACGAGCGGGCGATCGTGCGCATCGACATGAGCGAGTACGCCGAGAAGCACTCGGTGGCCCGTCTGATCGGCGCCCCACCCGGGTACGTCGGGTTCGAGTCCGGCGGTCAGCTCACCGAGGCGATCCGCCGCCGGCCATACAGTGTCATCCTGTTGGACGAGGTCGAGAAGGCCCATCCGGACGTCTTTGACGTCCTGCTGCAGGTTCTCGACGACGGGCGGCTCACCGACGGCCAGGGCCGCACGGTGGACTTCCGCAACACGATCCTCATCCTGACCTCGAACCTCGGGTCGCAGTTCATCGCGGACCCCACGCTCAGCCCGCAGGTGCGCCGCGAGTCGGTGATGGTCGCCGTGCGCGACGCCTTCAAGCCGGAGTTCCTCAACCGCCTCGACGACGTCCTCGTCTTCGACCAGCTGGGCCGGGACGAGCTGACCCGCATCGTCGATCTCCAGCTCGATCGGCTGCGGGCCCGGCTGCTCGACCGGAGGATCACCCTCAACGTCACCGACGCCGCCAAGGGATGGCTCTCCGACGTCGGCTACGACCCGGTGTTCGGGGCCCGTCCGCTGCGGCGTCTGGTCCAGACGGCGATCGGCGACCAGCTCGCCAAGGAACTGCTCGGCGGGCAGATCCGGGACGGCGACGAGGTGCTCGTCAACACCGCGCCGGACCGCTCGGGTCTGACGGTCAAGGCCGCCACCGTCAAGTCCCTCTGACGGGCCTCCCGGCGAATCGCCGCAGACCGGACGAGGACCATCGTGGGGACGGCACGCCGCCGGTTCCTCGACCGATTCGGGCCGGACGTAGCGGATGTGCGACTTATCGTTGCGGAATGCACGACGCTCTTCTGCCGGATCCCGCGCAGTGGCGGGTCCTGCCACCGGGCCTACGGCGGCTTCGACGGGCGCTCCTGATCATAGGAGCCGTCCCGGTGGTGGCGCTCACCCTGCTGATAACGGCGGCGTTCGGCGGCTGGCCCTGGATACTGATCACGGTGGCGCCGATCCTCGTGACGGGCTGGCTCTGGCGCTCGATCGGTCTCCGCTGGCAGGCCTGGCGCTATGCCGAGCGGGAGGACGATCTCCTGATCAGCCGCGGGGTGCTGACGCGTCGCCTGATCGTGGTGCCGTATGGCCGGATGCAGCTCGTCGACGTCACCGCCGGACCACTGGCGCGCCGCTTCGGCATCGCCAAGGTGCAGCTGCACACCGCGGCCGCGGACAGCGATGCCACCATCCCCGGCTTGGCCCCGGACGAGGCCGCGCGGCTACGTGACGCGCTCACCGAACGCGGTGAAGCCCGGTCGGCCGGGCTGTGACGATCGAGCGGGGGTCCACCACCGGCGAAGCGCCGGCTCGGGCGACACGCCCTGGCCAGGACGGGTTTCACCGGCTGCATCCGCTCACCCCGTTCCTGCGCGGCTGGGTAATCGTCGCGGCGTTCGTGGCGACGGTCGGCAGAAACCTCGCCGACGACGTCACGCCCCGCATCATCGGTCTCACCCTGATCTTCCTGATTCCCGCCGCCGGCACCTACGGATACTGCGCCTGGCGATTCACCCGCTACCGGGTCGAACGCGACAATCTTCGGCTCGATACCGGGCTCTTGGTCCGACGGACCCGCCATGTCCGGCTGGATCGGTTACAGTCGGTGGACATCGCTCAGCCACTTCTCGCCCGGGTCACGGGGCTCGCCATCCTCCGGATCGATCTCGCCGGTAGGGAACGCTCCGAACTGGACACCGACTCCGGGTCCGACCTGCGGTACCTGTCGGTGGGTCACGCCCAGCGGCTGCGGGCCGAACTGCTGGCCACCGCCGCGGGACTCACGCCGGACGTGGGCGAGGCACCGCAGCGCCCACTCGCCGAGGTGCCACCACGGCGGTTGGTGGCCGCGATCGCGCTGTCCCCCGCGCCGTGGGTGGCGTTGTTCGGCGCGGCCGCGATCGCCACGCCCGCCCTGCTGACCGGTACCCTCACCGGCGCCCTCGGCGCCGTTCCGATGCTCGGCAGCCTCTGGCACACGACGTTTCGCCGGTTCGCGGCCGGCTACCCCTACACCGTCTCCGAGTCACCCGACGGGCTGCGCATCAACAGCGGCCTGCTCAACCGCACCCACGCCACGGTCCCGCCGGGACGGGTCCAGGCGATCAGCATCGGCGAACCGGCGCTGTGGCGCTGGTCGGGCTGGGTGACGGTCCGGATGAACGTGGCCGGCGGCGGGCCCTCCGTGCTGCTACCGGTGGCTCGCCGGGCGGATGCGCTGGCCCTGATCGGCCGGCTACTGCCCGGAGTGGACGTCGCGGCGGTGGCGATGATCCGGCCGCCACGCCGGGCCGCCTGGCTCGCCCCGCTCCACTGGCGGCGGCTGTCCTGCGGAGCGGACGACACGGTCTTCGTCGTACGCCGGGGAATCGTCCGGCGGCACACCGATCTCATCCCCCACGGTAAGGTGCAGAGCATCCGAATCGTGCAGAATCCGCTGGCCAGACTGCTACGGCTGGCCGACATGCACCTCGATACCACCGGCGGCCCGGTGACGGTGCGCGCCGGCCTGCGCGACGCCGACGAGGCGGTCTCGCTCGCCGCCGCACAGGCCGAACGATCCCGGATCGGTCGGCGCCACGCCGTACCGGACCGCTGGATGAGCCGGGGCGCCGGGTAAACGAAGCCCCCGCCCTCAGCCGAACGTGGGGAACTCCGGCCCGAAGAGGGAACCCCACAGATTCACGGCCTCCTCGTGATCGCCGGCCTGTTCCGCGTCCACCGCCTTCGCCGAGTAGATCCGGGCGAGCCGGACACTCTCGGCCAACGCCTCGATGTCCTCGGCGCGTAGGTACGACGACAGGTCCCCGCCGACGTCGGCCGGGTCGGCCACGGTGAGGCCGACATCGTCCAGGTGCCGGAAGACCTCGGCGAGCCCCTGCCGGGTGTTGAGCCCGCGACCGGCGAGGACCTGCCCGGCGAGCGCCTCGATGTAGAAGGAGCGCAGGTGGCTGCCGCGCACCCGGTTCCACGCCTTGAGCAGGCGGACCGCCGAGATCACCCGGGGGCCGAGGTCCGCCGTCCAGCTCGTGTGCCGCTCCGGCCGGGTCGGCAGCCAGCCACCGACCCGATCGGGTATGACGTATCCGGCACGCGGATGATCGAAGGCCGGCACCAGATGGACGTCCGGAGAGGCGTCGTAGACGATGCGCAGCGCCTGGCCGCGGCTACCGATCGTCTGGATTCGATCTCCGCCGATGGCGTTGCGCACGCAGAGCAGCAGGTCGCGAGAGTCCCAGCGGAAACGCTTCCAGGCGCTGTTGGCCGCCGAGAAGACCGCGAAGATGTCCACCTCGTCGAGCGGACGGATCATGGTGTCCCGACCCGCCGAGCCGATCGTGGCGACCCCGACCAGCGGCAGCGCGCAACGAGGCGGGAAGATCGCGCGCAGCGCCCGCTCCGCCTCGTCGCGGCGAGCCGCGACGACGGCACGGTCCTCGGCACCGAGACGGATCAGGTCGTCGAGTTTCGCGAAGGCACGCGCCGTGGTGCCGACCAGCAGCGGGCCCGTCAACGGACCCGTCAACGGACCCGTTGTCGGGTTGATCGGCGACGTCGAGCCGACCGCGGCAGGCTCGGCGCGGGGGCCTCCCTCGGAGGGGAACAGAGCGTTGAGCGTCCCCGGCGCCGACTCCTTCGGCCGACGCCAGTCCGGCGGAATGATCAAATGATCGTACGTGACCTCGCTCGGCCGGACTCCGGCCGGTGTTCCCCGAGGGGTATCCACACTCATGGTGCTGACCTCCCAGGCGCAGGTGGCGCCGGACCGTTCGGGCTCCCCTCCCCGGGCACGCGACGGCCCTCCCACGGACCTCCACGGACGCCCCGCCCAGCTTCGGCCCGTCGGCCATTGGTCGCGACATCGCCTTACATGGTGCCCCAGGGCATCACAGTCTGAACAGGGGGCTGTCTGCGCGGCGTGTTCACCACTCTCCTCGTGACGACGAAAAAATGAGCCGGGAGCTGTCACCCAGCCGACAACACAGCATGGTAACGGTAGCGTCACAATGACCTTCCACCACACCGCGAAAGGCGGCTGGACATGGGTTTTGCCCGTTCGGGCCGGATGATGGCCGAATCCGGACGGTACCGGAACGGTCGGCGGTGGCTCGCGACGTCAGGCCCAGGCGAAGCCCGACGCCCGATAACGTTGCGTGACAAACCTCAATGGTCAACTTGGCGGCGGACGCAGCCAGATCCGCCACCAATCGGCGACCAACACACTCGTTGGCACGAACGAGGTCGCCTGCGCGAGACGCTTCCCCACGCTGTCCCCGCGCCGGATCCGCGTCTCCACCAGAGCGCCGCGGTATTCGAACCATCCCGCGACCGCGCGGATCGCCTCGGTGGCGTAGCCGCTGCGCCGGCAGCCGAGCACAATCGACACCCCGACCACCACCCGCCGGCCGTGGGTCTCCGCCGCGAGCAGGCCCACCGCCGCCGATCCTGGATGGCGACCCGGATGGCGACCCGGCTGGCGACGCAGCACCCAGGTCAGGACCATGTGGCCGGCGCTCGCCCGACGGCGTAGTTCGCGCCGCAGCGCCCCCACCGGATCGTCGGGATCGGGCGCCCCCGCGGCAGGATCGGTCCCGACGATTCCGCCGAAGGGGCCGGATCCGTCACCGGAGGCGCCACGCGTGCCTGATCGCGGGGGGATGACCGTGAACGCCAGCGAGGGCGCGAGCTCCTCGGCGACGTATCCCGCGTTCCAAATGGTGAGCGGGAGTGCGAGTAGTCGGGAGGTGGTGAGTGTAGGGCCCTCACCCACGACGGGACGGCTCCCGGACCCCGAGCAGACCCCGTTCCCGGAGCCAGGACTCGGTGCGGTTCATGCCCTCGGGCAGCCGCACGGCCGGCGACCATCCCGTCCGGGCCCGGATCTTCTCGATGGAGAGGCCCGCGTCGCGGGTCAGGGCGCGCACGGTGAGCGGACCGAGGTCCACCCGGGTGCGGGGATCGACTCCGGCCACCAGACGGGCACCGACACCGCGGATCAGGCCCGGTCCCCGCCGCGACGTCGCCGAGTTCACCGGAACGGCCGGGGCCGCCGAGCCCGCCGGCCGCACCGAGGTCGTCGAGACCGCCGGGGC
>NZ_CDXDOS010000037.1:3404-21678 GCF_978021245.1 Frankia sp. CoBUL1 | reverse complement strand
TAGCCTGACACCCAGGCCCCTTCCCGTTGCCGCCTCCATGGCCTAGTCACCACGGAACGTAACGAGAAGGAGCCCTCTTATTGATCAACGCCAGCCCACCACCTGGCGACCGTCACCCTGACGATCTCACCTGAGCCGAACTGCACCCGTCGTCGTCTGATCGATGACATCAAGGAGCAGGTTCCCATTTGGAAACACCAGATTTTTGCGGATGGCGCGGCGGAATGGGTAGGCGCCTGCTGATCGGGGCACCCTACGATAGAAATAAGTCATCTTCTTGCCCGTCTCGACGTCGAGGCTCCCATGTGGTTCCTGTTGATCCCCCCCGTCGCCGTGCTCATAACTCTTGCGTGGGTCACCCTACGCAGCCGTCCCGACCGCACCTCCGAAGCCATGATCACGATTGAGGGCTACCGGCGCAGTATGGCCGCGCTGGCCCGACCGATCCCCGCCCAGCACGAGGTTCGTACCGTTACCGCCCTCGACGAACCCGGTCATCCCGGTCATCCCGGGCGGTCCGCCTCGGCCGGGGCGCCGTTGTCCGCGAGACACACGGCGCCGCCGCCCGAGTCCATCTGATCGTTTCCGTCCGGCGGCCGGGGCGTCTCACCGGCCGCCGGACGGCGGTTCAGGACCGAGTGGTCCGTCGAGTCCCTCGACCGTGCTTTCGATCTCGTTCTTTACTCCCCACCTCCCGGCCTTCCGCGCGGCCTTCCGGACTCTGCCCCGGCCTTCCGCCGCGCCTTTCGGGCCACCGAATGCCTTTCGGTGTCGATTACCGCAACCCCGGACCGTCGTGGCGAACCTCGGTTCCCGGGCGCCGGGACGAGGGCCGTGAGCCCTGATACATAGACTGCGAGCATGGTCCGGCGCACCCAGACCCTCGTGGTCGCGTCGGTACTGGCCTTGGTTCTCGTGGTCGCGGGGCTGTGGATGCCGGTACCGTTCGTCACCTTGGCCCCCGGGCCGGTCACCGACACCCTCGGCAGCGTTGACGGGACGTCCTTGATCACCGTGGACGGCCGGCGGACCTATCCGACCGCCGGCAAGCTCGAACTGACCACGGTCGAGGAGACGCCCCGGCTCAACCTCGTCACCGCGCTGCGGGACTGGTCCGACTCCGACCGGGCGGTGGTCCCCAGCGAGCTGATCAGGCCGCCCGGTTCGAGTCAGGAGCAGATCCAGCAGGAGAACGCGCAGGCGATGCTCGACTCACAGGACCAGGCGACCGCGGCAGCGCTCGCGCAGCTCGGTATCGCGCCCACCGGCCGTTCGGTCGCGGTCGCCGGGGTCCCCACGGGCTCCCCGGCCACCGGCAAGCTGATGCCGGGCGATGTGATCGTGCAGGTCGGTGGGGTGGCCGTGGCCAACCAGGGGGAGCTGCGCCGGCAGATCGGGAAGGTGGCTCCGGGCCATCCTGTGACGGTCACCTATCGGCGCGACGGAAAGACGGCCACGGCCACCGTCACGACCCGGGCCGCCACCGACGACCCCGCTCGTGCCATGATCGGTGTCACCACGACGGAGAAGCGGACCTACCCTTTCACGGTTCGTATCCGCATCTCCGATGTCGGCGGGCCGAGTGCCGGGCTGATGTTCGCGATGGGCATCGTGGACCTTCTCACCCCCGGCGCGTTGACCGGAGGAAAGATCATCGCTGGCACCGGGACGATCACCTCCGCCGGTGAGGTGGGACCGATCGGCGGTATCCAGCAGAAGATCCTCGGGGCCAGGGCGTCCGGGGCATCGATCTTCCTGGTCCCCGCGGGGAACTGCGGTGACGCCCGCGCGATCGACTCCGGCGGTCCGCGCCTGGTGAAGGTGGAATCGCTGGCGGGCGCGCTGAAGGCCGTCGAGGCCCTCCGGGCGAATCCGGCCGCGGCGGTGCCCTCCTGCTGAGCGCGCCCCCAAGCGCGCCCCATCCGCGTGCCCGGTGGCGCTGTTGTGCCCGGTGGCGCTGTTGTGCCCGGTGGCGCCGGAAGAGGGCGGGCGGCTGCCGTGCGCCGCCGCCCGCCGGGTCGACTCACTGGAAGGTCGCGAGCAGCCCGTCGACGAGGTTGTCGGCCAGATCCGGATCGATGACGAGTTCGTCGTCCCCGCGGACTCGCAGGCAGGACGCGTGCAGCCCGCTGCGGGTGACCCCGACGGCGAGGCGGACGTCCTGGCGTTCGGGATGGTTCGCCGCCCAGTACTCGATCTCGTGATCGGAGTACGGAGCCTCCTCCTCCGCGCTGGGCGGCAGGACGACAAGCTCGGTGACCAGCACGCATCCGAGCACCTCCGGCGGCCATCCGATCCCCGCCAGCACCTCGTCGAGCCGCCCCACCGGCAGCGGTTCCTGCTCGACCGGGGTCAGCGACCCAGGCGGGGAGTCGCCGATGTGGGGGGCCAGCGCGGGTTCTCGCGCCAGCAGGTCGGCGGTGTCGGCCAGCGCGTAGACCTGGCTGGGCTGATCCCACCCGGAATCGGCGACGTGCCGCTCGACCTCAAGTACGACGGAGGTCAACTCCGTGATGTTCGGGCTGTTCACCGACCCATCCTCTCCGATCTCCCCCAGAGCCCCTGGCGTAGGTTGCCGTACTAGGGCGGTACGCGTCCCGAATCACCGAATCACCGACGCACGGAGGAACCTGTGGCAACCACCAGTCGCCGCCCGGTGCTGACCCGCACCAGGGTGCTCGTGCCGGTGCTGCTTGTCATCGTCCTCGCGATCACGATCATCGCCATCTTCGCCCGGCTATACACTGACCTGCTGTTCTACCGCTCGATCGACTTCAGCAGGGTGTTCACCACTGTCCTCTACACCCGGATTTTGCTGTTCGTCCTTTTCGGCGTGGTAATGGCGATCATCGTCGGGACCAACATCGTACTTGCGTACCGGCTACGGCCGCCGCTTCGGCCGTTGTCGACCGAGCAGCAGAACCTGGAACGCTACCGGTCGGTGATCGAGCCGTATATGCTGCTGATCTTGCTCGCGGTCACGACGCTGTTCGGCCTGGCTGCGGGTCTGTCCGCCGCCGGCCAGTGGCGGACGTGGCTGCTGTGGGTGAACGGCGAGTCTTTCGGGACCCCTGATCTGCAGTTTCACCGGGATATCAGCTATTACGCGTTCAGCTATCCCTTCCAGCGGTTCCTGCTCGGCTTCCTGCTGAGCGCGGTGCTGCTGTCGTTGCTCGTCACCCTGCTGACCCACTACCTGTTCGGCGGAATCCGGATGCAGACCACGGGGGAACGGGTGACCCCGGCGGCGAAGGCGCACATCTCGGTGCTACTCGGGCTGCTCGCCCTGCTTAAGGCGTGGGCGTACTACCTCGACCGGTTCGGCTCGGTGTTCTCCTCGCGCGGGGTGGGGACCGGTGCGTCCTACACCGATGTGCACGCCGTGCTGCCGGCGAAGCTGATCCTGCTGTTCATCTCGCTGGCCTGCGCGGTGCTGTTCATCTACAACATCTTCCAGCGGGGCTGGACGCTGCCGCTGCTCGGCGCGGGCATCCTTGTCCTGTCCTCGGTGGTGATCGGCGGGATCTACCCGGCGATCGTCCAGCAGTTCCAGGTCCGGCCGAACGAGGCGACCCGCGAGGAGCCCTACATCGCGCGCAACATCGCGGCGACCCGGGCCGCCTACGGCATCCAGGACGTCGAGCCGCAGGATTATGCCGCCAGCACCGACGTCACCGCCCAGCAGGTCGCCGCCGACACCGGCACGGTCCCCAACATCCGTCTACTCGACCCCAGCAAACTCTCCCGGACGTTCCAGCAGCTCCAGCAGTTCCGCGGCTACTATGGTTTCCCGCCGACGCTCGACGTCGACCGGTACACCGTCACAGGGGCGGACAAGAAGTCGACGACCCAGGACTACGTGGTATCGGTGCGGGAGCTGAACCAGGCCGGGCTGGGAACGCAGCAGCGCAACTGGATCAACGAGCACCTGACCTATACCCACGGCAAGGGATTTGTCGCGGCGCCGTCGAACACCGTCGACGTGGGGCGCCCCGACTTCGATCACGGCGTGAGCGGTTTCCCGCAGGACGGTACCTTCGGTATCAAGGAGAACCGGGTCTACTTCGGGGAGATGTCGCCGTCGTATTCCATCGTCGGCACCAGGCAGATGGAGATCGATGGGCCGGGGCCGGGAGAAACCCAGGTCACCACGACCTACCAGGGCGACGGTGGGGTCTCGATCGGCTCGACCTTCCGTCGGGCGCTGTTCGCGCTGCGGTTCGGGGAGAAGAACATCCTGCTCTCCGGTGACATCACGAAGAACTCCCGGATCCTGGACGAGCGAAACCCGCGGGACCGGGTGAGCAAGGCAGCGCCCTGGCTCACCCTCGACGGAGACCCGTACCCGGCGATCGTCAATGGCCGGGTGACCTGGATTCTCGATGGTTACACAACCTCCGACGGCTATCCCTACTCCGCCCGGCGCACCCTGGGTGACGTGACCGCCGACTCGGTGACCACCCAGAGTGGCAACCGCACCCGGCAGGCCTCGAACCAGGTCAACTACATCCGTAACTCGGTGAAGGCGACAGTGGACGCCTACAACGGCACCGTCACCCTCTACGCCTGGGACGAGTCCGACCCGGTGCTACGGACCTGGATGAAGGCGTTCCCGGACACGGTGAAGCCGAAGAGTGACATCCCGCCGTCCCTCCGAGCACACTTGCGTTATCCGGAGGACCTGTTCAAGGTCCAGCGCGATCTGATCGGGCAGTACCACATCTCCAACCCGCGGGACTTCTACTCCCAGGAGGACTTCTGGGATGTGTCCGACTCGCCGGATGGAAGCGGGCAACCCCAGCCGCCGTTCTACGTCTACAGCCAGCTTCCCGGGCGCAAAGACCCGTCCTACAACCTCACCTCGCCGTTGATCTCCGCCCGGTCCTCGAAGCTCGCGGCGTACATGGCGGTGTCCAGTGACCCCGCCAACTACGGCCGGTTCACCCTGCTCAAACTGCCGGCGGGGAACACGATCAACGGTCCGGTCCAGGTGCAGAACGCCATCGAGGGCAACGGCGACGTGGCCAAACAGTTGTCACTATGGCGCAGCGGGGGAGCGACCACGATCGAGGGCAACCTGCTGACCCTGCCCCTGGCCGGCGGCCTGCTCTACGTCGAGCCCTACTACGTCCAGGCCAGGGGGAGCACCGGCTACCCGACCCTGCAGGGGGTCGCCACGGCCTTCGGCGACCGCATCGGTTTCGGTGCCTCGCTGGGTGAGGCCCTGGACAAGGTCTTCGGTGCCGGTGCCGGTGCCGGTGCCGCGGCGGCCGGGGCCGGCACCGGGGCCACGACCACGGACGCCGGTCAGGACGGCACGCCGGCTCCCGGATCCGGGCAGGGCGGGGCCGGCGTCCCGCCGCCGGGGCAGACCGCGCTGCAGGACGCCGTGGGCGACGCCGACCGCGCCTACCAGGCGGGGCAGGACGCCCTGCGCAAGAGCCCGCCGGACTTCACCGCCTACGGGAAGGCCCAGAGCGAGCTGGCTGATGCGCTGGGTCGCCTGCGTACTCTGTCGAGTCCGGCGGCGACACCGCCCGCTGCCACGGCGACACGGGCCGGTGCGTCGGTGCCCGCGTCACCGGTCCCCGCGTCACCGGCAGCCAAACCACCGGCTCCGTCTCCTTCGGCGACCGTGGCCGGCGGCGACACTCCCGGTCCGCCGGGGGCCCGGGCCCCCGGCGCCCGGCTAGTCCCGAAAGTTCCGAAATTGGGGCCGCCATCGATTTGACAGCCGCCGATGGCGGCCCTGTATAGTGAAGACACACCGACGCGGGGTGGAGCAGCTCGGTAGCTCGCTGGGCTCATAACCCAGAGGTCACAGGTTCAAATCCTGTCCCCGCTACCAGTCGAAAGTTCCCTCGGAAATTTTTTCTGAGGGAACTTTTGCATTTAGGCAGGCATCATTATCACGGGCCGTTTTCATCGGAATCCGTCCGCTCCTTCCGCCGGTTGGCGACCCGGGTGCCCGGCCGGGATACGCGTCGACGCCCGGCGGCGCGGGGCCCGGACTGGCGGTCGTCCGAGCCCGGGACGCACAGTGGTGGCCCGGGAGCCGCCCCCGGCATGGCGGCCGTCGGCGGCGGGTTCTCCCGCGGCGGGGCCCGTCCCGGGATCAGCGGGGGGTGGTTCCCGGGGTTCGCCACGGGCTTGCCGGACGCACCGCCTCGGCCGCCCGCATCAGCGCTTGGGCCAGCCGGCGGGCCTCGTCCGGATCCAGGTAGGCCGCGGCAAGGGTGTCGAGCATGGGCGCATCCAACCGGAGCAGGATGACCGGAGCCTTCCCGGCGCTCGCCGGTGGCTCGGGACGTACCGTTATCTCCGCCTGCCCGATCCGGGTAACCATAATGCCGTCCTGCGGGTCATGGTGGACCAGCGCCATGTTCACCCCATCGTGTGTCCGGGCCGAGATATTTGACGTTCGTTGCATATGTTGGACTCTTGTTGTGGCCGCTTGGTTGTTCCCGTCGGCGGTACAAACGGTGACACTCCCGAACCGCATGCCCGCCCGCGTCGCCGCGCCCGGCGGCCCGTCGGCAGGTTCTGCGCCCTATCGATGTTCGACCCGGCCCGGCTTCCCCTCCGCGCCCGGCGGCCCGCGCTGTCGGCGTCCGGACGTTTCAGCGTGCTCCCCAGGCGTAGGTCTGCTTGACCAGCCGCAGGTAGACGAACGTCTCGGTGGCGAGGACCTGTGGCAGAGCGCGGATCTGCTCGTTGATCAGTTCGAGCAGGTGCTCGTCGTTCTCGGCGACGATCTCCACGATGAGATCGAAGGATCCGGCCGTCAGGACGACGTAATCGACCTCGGGCAGCGCGGCAATCGTGTCGGCGACGACGCGGGTGTCCCCGGTGACCCGCACTCCGATCATCGCCTCCCGGTGGAAGCCCACCCGGAGCGGGTCGGTGACGGCGACGATCTGCATGATGCCGGCGTCGAGTAGACGCTGCACCCGTTGGCGCACGGCCGCCTCGGAGAGCCCGACCGCCGCCGCCATGGCCGCGTAGGATCGCCGGCCGTCCTGCTGCAGCTGCTCGATGATGGCCTTGTTGACATCGTCCAGCAGGGTGTCGGAGCTAAGTCGCTGGCCGGGCGACCGTCGCGACTGCACCCGGTGTCCTCCTCAGTCCTCCGTGGCGGTTCCTCACGCCCGTTCCCGCTGGCCTGCCCCTGCTGCCATCGTATGGCCGTCGATGAGTGAACTGGGAAGCGAGCCTTATCCACGCAATCTTCGACGGATTCCATCGTCAAACTGCCGATCAGGCTACGCTTTCAGTGGCTGATCGGTGGAAAGGATGCGTGGATAGTGTCGAATGTGACTGCCTCCGGGAGCGGTGCGACCCGGGTTGTGCCGCAGGCCAGGGTCGCGGAGTTGGCCGCGCGCGAGTCCGCCCGCCTCGACGTCCGCACCCGGGGCTCGGAGGCGCTGCATGCGCGGGCGGTGCGGTCGATGACCTCCGGGGTGCCGTCGTCCTACCAGGTGCGTGATCCCTGGCCGATCTACCTCACCCGCGGTCTCGGGTCGAAGGTCTGGGACGTCGACGGCAACGAATACTCCGACTTCCACAACGGGTTCGGTTCGATGGTGCAGGGGCACGCCCACCCGGCGATCGTGCGGGCCGTGACCGAGCGGGTGGCGCTCGGTACGCACTTCGCGATGCCCACCGAGGACTGCGTGGTGGTCAGCGAGGAGTTGGCCCGCCGCTTCGGGCTGCCGCAGTGGCGCTACGTCAACTCCGGCTCCGAGGCGACGATGGACGCGATCCGCATCGCCCGCGGCGTCACCGGCCGCGACACGATCGTCAAGATCTTCGGTTCGTACCACGGGCACCACGACTACGTGATGGTGTCGATCGGGACCCCGTACGACGACATCGGTCCGGCCGAGAACATGAACTCGCTAGGTTACGGTGCCGGGATCCCCCGGGTGGTCGTCGACCTCACGGTGCCGGTCCCCTTCAACGACGCTCCGGCGATGGAGCGGCGGATCGCCGCGCTCGCCGCCGAGGGACGCCTGCCTGCCTGTGTGATCATGGAGGCGGCGATGATGAACCTCGGCGTCGTCCTGCCGGAGCCCGGTTACCTGGCGGCGGTCCGGGAGATCACCTCCCGGTACGGGGTTATCCTGATCTTCGACGAGGTCAAGACGGGGCTGTGTGTGGCGGCCGGTGGGGCCACCGAGAGGTTCGGCGTGCGCCCGGACCTGGTGACCCTGGCCAAGGCGCTCGGTGGCGGGCTGCCGTCCGGGGCGATCGGCGCGACGGCGGAACTGATGGAGGCCGTGGCCTCGGACCGGGTGAAACAGGTCGGCACGTACAACGGCAACCCGCTGACCATGGCTGCCGCCCGGGCGAGCCTGTTCGAGGTGCTCACTCCCGACGCCTACACCCACCTCGATCGGCTGGGTGGCCGGTTGACCGCCGGCTGCGACGAGATCCTGACCCGGCACGGCATTCCCGGCTACACCGTCGGCATCAGCTCGAAGGGATGCGTGCACTTCACTGACGCCCCGATCCGTGACTACACCTCGTTCATGGCGCACCAGAACGTCGAGTTGCCCGAACTGGCCTGGCTCTACAACGCCAACCGCAACGTCCTCATGGCGCCCGGGCGCGAGGAGGAGTGGACGTTGTCGGTGCAGCACACCGACGCCGATGTCGACCGCTACCTCGACAGCCTCGACCAGATGGCCCGGGACCTCGTCGGCTGAGCCGGCCCGATCCCCCAGGAGGGACCAGAGACATGGATGCGATCTTCGCCAATCTCATCGGTGGCGTCTCCACCCCGGCCGTCGATGGCGAGACAATGCCCATCCTGAACCCGTCGACGGCGGACCTGCTGGCGCAGGCACCCCGGTCGGGGCCGGCCGACGTCGACGCGGCCGTGGCGGCCGCGAGCGCGGCGTTCGAAGGCTGGCGGGACACCACGCCCGCGCAGCGGTCCCGGGCACTGCTGCGGGTGGCCGACGCGCTGGAGGACCGGGCCGACGAGGTCGCGGCGGTGGAGAGCGCGAACACCGGCAAACCGCTGCGGCTCACCGTGGACGAGGAGGTCGGGCCGTCCGCCGACCAGATCCGGTTCTTCGCCGGGGCCGCGCGGCTGCTCGAGGGCCGGTCGGCCGGCGAGTACCTGGCGGGGCACACCAGTTATGTCCGCCGCGAGCCCATCGGGGTCTGTGCCCAGGTCACGCCCTGGAACTACCCGCTGATGATGGCGGTCTGGAAGGTCGCGCCGGCGATCGCGGCGGGCAACACCGTCGTGCTCAAGCCCTCCGACACCACCCCGGCCTCCAGCCTGCTGCTTGCCGAGATCGCCGCGGAGTTCCTCCCGCCCGGCGTGCTCAACGTGGTGTGTGGCGATCGTGACACCGGACGCGCGCTGGTGGCCCATCCGGGCCCGGCGATGGTCTCGGTGACCGGCAGCGTGCGGGCCGGGATGGAGATCGCCTGGGCCGCGGCGGACTCCTTGAAGAGGGTGCACCTCGAACTCGGGGGCAAGGCGCCGGTCATCGTCTTCGACGACGTGGATCCGGCGGTGGTGGCGCGGCAGATCGCCGAGGCCGCGTACTTCAACGCCGGCCAGGACTGCACGGCTGCGACCAGGGTGCTGGCCGCGCCGGGCGTCCACGACGACCTCGCAGCCGCCCTGGCCGAGGCGGCCGGGAAGACTGCGACTGGATCGCCGGAGGAGCCCGACGTCGACTACGGGCCCCTCAACAACGCGGGCCAACTGGCCCGGGTGAGCGGTTTCGTGGAGCGGGCACCCGAACATGCCGAGGTGCTCGCCGGCGGTGCTCCGCTGGACCGGGCGGGCTACTTCTACCCGGCCACGGTCGTCTCGGGTCTGCGCCAGGACGACGAGCTCATCCAGTCCGAGGTGTTCGGCCCGATCATCACGGTGCAGCGGTTTGACTCGGAGGACACCGCGGTCGCCTGGGCCAACGGGGTCGAATACGGCCTGGCCTCCAGCGTCTGGACCCGCGATCACGGCCGGGCCCTGCGGGTCGCCCGCCGACTGGACTTCGGCTGCGTATGGATCAACACGCACATCCGGCTGGTGGCGGAGATGCCGCACGGTGGGTTCAAGAAGAGCGGGTACGGCAAGGATCTGTCGGTCTACGGCCTGGAGGACTACACCAGGATCAAGCATGTGATGAGCAACATCGAATTCTGACCATCAGGTTCTGACCACCAGGTCAGAAGCGGTCGGGCGCGGGGAGCCGGGTGCGAGTCCCGGGCGGGCTCCCGGGGTAGGTCGTGGAAGTAGGATGGTGTGCTTCGAGCGGGGGCAGGTGGGTGGCGGCGAGTCGCGGGTGGGTGGTGGCGAGTGAGGAAGAATCCAGCCTCGGTCGTGGCATCGGCAGACGGGACGACGAGCACCGGAGGCGGCCGTGCCCATGGCGTGCCCCGGGTGGGCCCGCTGACCTCCCGCTTCGTCACGGTCCACGGGTACCGGCGGTGCTATCTGCGGGCCGGGCGCGGGCCGGTTCTGCTGCTCATCCATGGCATCGGGGACAACGCGCGCACCTGGGCCTCGATCATCCCGAAGTTGGCCCGCCGGCACACCGTCATCGCTCCCGACCTGCTGGGACACGGTGAGTCGGACAAACCGCGCGGTGACTACTCGGTGGCCGGCTACGCGTGCGGCATGCGAGACCTGCTCACCATCCTCGGGGTCGAGCGCGCCACGGTCGTCGGACACTCGCTGGGCGGCGGGGTGGCCATGCAGTTCGCCTACCAGTTCCCGGAGCGCTGCGAGCGGTTGGTGCTGGTCGCCACCGGCGGGGTCGGGCCGCACCTGCATCCCGCGCTGCGGGCGGCGGCCGTGCCCGGAGCCGGGGCGGTGCTGTCCCTGATCGGCATGCCGCCGGTGCGGGTCGCCGGCTGGACCGGAATGCACGCGCTGCGCCTGCTGCACACCGATCTCGGGCGGGACGCCGACGATCTCCTGAACGTCTTCGACTCGCTGGGCGTACCCACCGCGCGGGCGGCGTTCCTGCGCACGCTACGGTCGGCGGTGGACGGGCGTGGGCAGTCCATCACGATGCTGGACCGGTGCTACCTCGCCGCCGGGATGCCCTCGCTGATCGTCTGGGGTGACCGGGATGCCGTCATCCCGGTTGAGCACGCGTGGATGGCGCACGAGGCGATGCCGGGGAGCCGCCTGGAGATCTTTGCCGGTGCCGGGCATTTCCCCCATCACACTGACCCCGAACGCTTCCGGGCGGTTCTCGAGGATTTTCTGGCGACCACCCGGCCGGCGAGTCACTCCCCGCAGCAGTGGCGGACGATGCTGCGTGAGCACGGCCGCTCGACCAGGACCACGGAAGTGTCCGCGCCCGCCGCCCAGCCGTCGGGCGCGCGTTCGGCCCCGGCGGAAGCCGCGGGTCGTGGCCTCGGTCGTGGCCTCACCCGGAGCCGATAAACGGGCACGGCTGCCGGCCACCGCGGGGCCGGGATCCGCCGTTATACGTTCACCGAGGTGACCCGTCGCATCGGAGCGGACCCGCTATGCATCCACGACCCGGTTGGCCATCCATAGCCATGCCTTGCGGGAAGTCACCCGGTGAGATGCGTCGGTGCCGTTCTCGGCTGAACCGCTCTCGCGGAAGCTCTTCCCGGTCACCGATGGATCCGGCCAGCCGAGGATCAAGGACTCTCGTACCTCTTGGCGTGCCGCCTGTTCGGGCCAGAGTCTTCGCGTGATGCGCTGTCTTCCGGCTCGGGTCTGCATTAACTGGTCGGCACCCGCTATCGTGGAGTTCAACGGGCAGGCCGACGTCAATATGGCCTATCCTTGGTGGCGTAACACCAAAGTCCTCTCAAATCTCGGAGGTCGACCCTTGGCACGCCGTGCACGACTCAGCTGGCCCCAGGAACGGCGCCAGGCGAGTGAGGTGGTTGTCCGCCGGGTCGACCCCGGTCGGGGCTGGACCCTGGAACAGGCTCGTGACCTGCTACGACAGGGATACTCCGTCGAGCATGTGGCGGAACGCACCGGGTTTCCGGAGCAGATGCTGAAAGTCGCCGAGGAGGACTGAGTGCAGCCTCCCGACATCCCGGTGTCAAGAAAGTGCCACGATGCGCCATCGTCGGCCGCCGGCGCGGGAGTGAGTGTTATCCCTTTCGTGGTCAATCCGCAGGTTCGGGGAACCGATCTTTCCCTGGTGATCGAGGGCGACGCCGGCTATAGCTTGCACGGCGCTATCCTAACCAGCAGTGATATGACGGTGTGCCGGAGTCGCGTCACGCTGCGCACAACTGAATCAACGACTTCGCCTGGTTGACCACCCAATTCGTCTGACCTTGGCGCATCTACGACAGTCGCCTCACCGGGCACCCCTGCTGGCTATGCCCGGGTGGCACCCGTCACGCGTACCAGCCGGCGTAGATGGTCACTGTAGACCGCATCGAGCCCGTAGCCGGCTAGCCGGGTCAGTGTGGTTGTTCGTTGCGCATCCCACCCGAACACGGCGATACCCAGGTCGTGGAGAACACCGACGATGCCGGCCCGTGGTGGGGTCCATTCACGCGCGCGCAGGTTGAGGGCGGTGACTCCGACAGCCCGGAGTTCATCGCCGTACGCGGTCATTCCGCCGCCGGTGACGATGTCGCGGATCGACGTCGAGTTCACCAGCCGGACGTCGTCATCCAGCGGTCGGTATTTCGCGAGGTCCGTGAGCCCGCCGCACAGCCACAGCCGCCTCGCGGCCTCGCCGCCACCGGCCTCGCGGGCGACGGTGACGACGGCCGCCGCCGCGTCCGCCCAGCTGCCCGGCGGGCCCTTCAGATCAAGACTGAACTCGAAGGACGTACCCAGCTCCGCGTAGAACTCCGCGAGGGTTGGCAGCCACCCCGGCAGGCGGTCGGCGGTCAGGTCGGGAATCCGCCGACGCCGCCCGGGCGGGCCGAACACACCGTCATGATGCAGGACCGGAACGCCGTCGGCGGCGAGCCAGACGTCCGACTCCAGCCCACTCGCCCCGCCGGCCAGAGCGCGACGGAACGCGGGCAGGGAGTTCTCCCGCTGGCCGGGGGCGGGAGAACCACGATGCGCAAAACCGATCATGAAGAGCCGTTGAACGACTGCAGCGCGACGTTGTGGAGATGCCCGTTGGTGGTGAGCACCGTGCCGTGTCCCGGTCCCCGGCGCCCGCCCAGGTCGGTGAACCGGCCACCGGCCTCCTCGACGATGACCTGGAGCGCGGCCATGTCCCAGAGCGACACCGCGGGTTCGCAGGCGAGGTCCACGGCGCCCTCGGCGACCATCATGTGCGACCAGAAGTCGCCGTAGGCGCGGGTCCGCCAGACCTGGCCGGCGAGGTGGAGGAACTCCTCCAGCCGGTCGGCGGTCTGCCAGCCCTCGACGGAGGCGAAGGACAGGAAGGCGTCACCCAGGCTGGTGACCGAGGAGACCTTCAGGGCACGGGTGTCGCCAGTGGCGTCGCGAGTGAAGGCGCCGGTGCCCCGGGCTCCCCACCACCGTCGGCTCATCGCCGGGGCGCTCGCGACCCCGACGACCATCTCGCCGTCCACCTCGAGTCCGAGCAGGGTGCCCCAGACGGGCACGCCGCGCACGAAGTTCTTGGTGCCGTCAACGGGGTCCAGGATCCAGCGCCGACGGGCGCCCGATCCGACGAGACCCTCCTCCTCGCCGAGCACGGCGTCGCCCGGCCGGGCCACGGCGAGCCGTTTGCGGATCATGGACTCGACGGCGGTGTCGGCGTCGGAGACCGGGGTGTTGTCCGGCTTCGACTCGACGTGCAGGTCCACTGCCTGGAATCGGGAAAGAGTGATCCGGTCGGCGGCGTCCGCGAGGCTGAGCGCGAGGGCCAGATCGTCGGCGATGGCGACGGTGTCGGAGTCCGCGGTCGGTTCGATGCTCACGGATGCGGGGTTAGGCGGGGTCACGCCTGCGAGACTACGAGCCGAGCGCCACCGCGCGTCGGTGGTCCCGGGCGCTGGACACCAGGTGGCGGGGTGAGTGTGACCAATCTCCCGATCTATTGCGATCAAGGTGAGGCTCCGCGGGTGCCGAGCAGCCGGCGCAGGCTCGCCAGCCGGGCGGCGTCGGCATGGCCGTCCCGCACCGCCGAGTCCAGAGCGCAGTCGGGGGACGGCGCCAGGTGCTCGCATCCGGGCTGACAGTGCGCGGCGGCCGCGGCGAGGTCCTCGAAGGCGCGCAGCACCCGGTCCGGGGACACCGCGCCGAGCCCGAACGACCGGACACCCGGGGTGTCCACGACAGTGCCCCCCTGGGACAGCCGCAGTGCGACAGCGGCCGACGAGGTGTGCCGGCCGCGGCCGGTCACGGCGTTGACCTCGCCGATCGCCCGGTCCGCCGCCGGCACCAGCCGGTTCACCAGGGTGGACTTGCCGACCCCGCTGTGCCCGAACAGCACACTGACCCGATTGGTCAGCAGCTCCAGCAGCGCGCGCAGGTCCCCACCGGGGCGCGTGGTCACGACGGGGAGTCCGAGTGGGCGGTACAGGTCCACCAGCACTGCCGGATCCGCGAGATCCGTCTTGGTCAGGCACAGGACCGGGGAGAGCCCGCCGTCGTAGGCGGCGACCAGGCATCGGTCGATCAGGCCGGGCCGCGGCGGCGGATCGGTGACCGCGCAGACGATGACCAGGACGTCGGCGTTCGCGACGATCGGGCGCTCCACCGGATCGCTGTCGTCGGGGGTGCGCCGCAGGACGCTCGTGCGTTCCTCGCGGCGGACGATGCGCGCCAAGAGGCCCGCCGCCCCGGAGACATCTCCCACGAGGGCCACCCGGTCACCGACTATCACGGAGGTCCGGCGCATCGACCCACCGCGCACGGCCGCGACCAGGAGGTCGGCCATCGCGTCGAGCCGGCAGGTGTACCGGCCGCGGTCGACACCCACTACCACCGCCGCGACCGCCTCGGCATGGTCGGGCCGGTCCCGGGTCCGGGGGCGCGATCCCCGGCCCGGCCGGACCCGGACGTCGTCCTCGTCCAGCTCGCGGGCCATCGGACTAGCCGCCGGCGCCGTCGGCCTGGCCCGGGGGGCGTCGCGTCGCGCCGCTCATTGGTCCAGCATCGCCGTCCACATCTCGGGGAAGTCCGGCACCGTCTTGCCAGTCGTCGCGATGTTGTCGATGACGATCCCGGGCACCACGAGGCCTACCACCGCGTAGGCCATCGCCAGCCGATGATCGGCGTGCGGGTCGAGTCGGGCGCCGTGCAGGGGCGCCGGACTGATCGCCAGTCCGTCGTCGGCGACGGTGATCCGTGCGCCCAGGCGACCGAGTTCGAGGGCCAGGGCGGCCAGCCGGTCGGTCTCCTGCAGCCGCAGATGCGCGATGCCCCGTAGCCGTGACGGCGAGTCGGCGAGCACGGCGAGGGCGGTCAGTATCGGAGCGGCCTCCCCGAAGTCGGACAGATCGACGTCGATCCCGTGGACGGCACCGCCGCCGGTGATCTCCAGGCCCGCCGGCATGCGCCGGGCCGTGCCTCCCATCGCCACCAGCAGATCGGGCAGCAGCCGGCCGGGCTGCTCGGTCGACTCCGGCCAGTCCGGGATCATCACCCGCCCGCCGGTGGCGACCGCCGCCGCGAGGAAGGCCGCCGCGCTGTTCATGTCCGGTTCGATGGTCCGGTCCGCGGCGGTCGGCCGGCCCGGTTCGACGCGCCAGCGCCGGGTGTCCGCCACCGGGCCGGCCGCGGGGGAGCACACGGCGTCGACCTCGACCGTGGCACCGGCGGCCCGTAGATCCGCGACGGTCATGTCCAGGTAGGGAGCCGATGGCAGCCGGGACCCGCGGTGGACGACCGTCACCCCGGTGTCGTAGTGCGGGGAGGCGAGGAGCAGCCCCGAGACAAGCTGGCTGGAGTGGGAGGCATCCACGATCACCTCGCCGCCACGCAGCCGCCCTCGGCCGTGCACGGTGAAGGGCATTCGGTCGCCGTCGATCTCGGCGCCGAGCTCGCGCAGCGCGCCGAGCAGCGGGGTGAGCGGACGCTCGCGCATCCGCGCGTCTCCGTCAAAGACGACGTCGCCGCGGGTCAGCGTGGCCAGTGCCGGGGTGAAGCGCGCCACGGTGCCCGCGTTTCCGCACTCCGCGCGCGCGGTGGGTGCGGCGCTCGGTGTCGGGTGGCCGTGGACGACCCAGTCGGGACCCTCGGTGGATACTTCGATACCCAACGTCCTCAGCACCCCGGCCATCAGCAGGGTGTCGCGGGAGCGCAGCGCACCCCGCAGCCGGGAGGTTCCGTTCGCCAGCGCGGCGAGCACGAGTGCCCGGTTTGTGCCGGACTTCGAGCCGGGCACCGCGACGACGGCCTCGACCGGTTGCCGTGCGAGTGGAGCCGGCCACGGATCGGACTGCGTTCCGGTGGCTTCGCTACCCGTCAGGATGCTCACCATGACAGCATGCCGGACGACGGCCCGGGTCAACCGCGTCATCGTGACATGCGCCGGCCGACACCTGATTCCCGACACCTGATTCCCGACACCTGATTCCCGACACCCGATTCCCGCCGGCCGGCACGGGGACGAGGCCCGGCTCCTGGGAATCGCGGCCGTCCTCGAACGCCTCGCCCCCTGACCCGCGTGGACCGACCGCCGCGCCGGATCTTAGGCGGACCGGCGGGCCGAGGCGATGAGATGGATGCCGATGGACTCACCCTCACGCTCGGCGGAGAGTTCCACCTCCGTGCGTACCAGGGTGGGGAAGCACGAGACGTCCTCGGCGACCGCGCGCTTGACCGCCTCCGCGGAGAGCACGGTGCGCGGGCGGATCCAGTCCACGTCGAGCCCTGCGCTGGTCAGCAGTGCCCGAAGTTCCTCGGGCCAGAAACACCGGGTGATCGTTCCGTCTTCCGCCGGCACGAGCACCACGTCCGCCCGCGGGACGTCGGACAGCTCCGCCCAGCGGTGCTGTTCGGCGAGCCGGGCGAGTCCGAGCAGCAGGGAGTCGACGCAGAGCAGCAGCCGGCCGCCCGGCCGCAGCATCCGATGGATCTCCTCCAGGATGGTCTCGGTGGCGAGGCAGAACGACAGCGCCCGAGCCTCGGCGAGGACGGCGTCAAAGGAACCGGGAGCGAACCAGTCCAGCGATCGGGCGTCTCCCACCACCGGCAGAAGCGTCCCGGGACCGCTTGCCGGATCGGGCGGCAGGGCGCTGGTGACCACCCGGACGACCTGATGGCCGGTGCTCACCATCTGGCGGGCGAAGCGGGCCCGCGGGCCGGAGACGTCGAGCACCCGCGCGGGCCGGGACGGTAGCCATTCGCGGAGCTGGACCGCCGCGACCTCTTCGTAGAACGCCCAGTATGGGTCGTCACTGTTGGCTGGAGCCTCGCAGACCAGGGTGTTCGCTCGTCCGCGAGACGGACCCGGATCGGCGTCGGGGCCAGGCGGCATGAAACGTTCCTACCCTTCGAGGGGCGATGATGCGAGGTAAGTCACACACTCAAGGCGGAAGTCTGACAGATTCCAGGCTCGACCACGCCGTGTCCTTCCCTGTTCGTGCGGATAGATGCGCACCGGATTCGCCGTCCACCGCCGCCGACCCCGGGCAGGTCCCGGGTAATGGACCGCTCACAGCTGTGGACGGCGGACGGCTGCTGGTGGTTCCCGGCACGGCGGAGTCGACGGTGCTTTTCCTGCACGGAGCCGGGACTGGCACGGACACGCCGCTTTTCGTGCAACTTGCGGCATATCTCACCTCTGTCGGGGTGCAGGTGGCGCGGCTGGAGATGCCGTACCGCGTCGCCGGGCGCCGGGCGCCGGACCGGCCGGCCCGGCTCGACGCGGTCGCGATCGCCGCGGTCGAGGCGCTGGGCCCGCCGCGCCCGTTGGCCTTCGCCGGTGCCTCGATGGGATCGCGGGTGGCTATGCGGGTCGCGGCCGGGCTCGAGGCGCGCGGCGTGCTCGCCCTCGGCTTCCCGCTCCAGCCACCGGGAACCACGCCGGCAGGCAGAACCAGGCCGTCGCGGCAGGACGAACTCGACGGTGCGGGCGTCCCGGTGCTCGTCGTCCAGGGTGAGCGGGACTCCTTCGGGCGACCGCGGCCCGATCCGGAACTCGGCCGCGAGATCCATCTCGTCGCGGGAGCCGACCACTCCTTCCGGACCCGCCGACGGGATGCGCGTCCGCCCGGCGAGGCCGTGGCCGAAGCGGCCCGGGTCGGCGCATTCTGGCTGCGGGAATCATCCGCGGGCTGATCCGGTTGTGCGGGCAGTCAGCCGACAGCTAACCGGCAGCCAGACGACGTCACGGAGGCTTCATGACTCCTGGGAGCAGCA
>NZ_CDXDOS010000037.1:0-2740 GCF_978021245.1 Frankia sp. CoBUL1 | reverse complement strand
CCGGCCGGCCTTTGCCGAGCGTTGCGCCGATGCGCGCTCCGGCTTTGGCCGGGGTATCGTCCGCTCTGGAAGGACGGTCGCGTGTCGCCCGGTCAGGTGTGGTGGACGCGGGGTGGGCCGCCGGGGAGCATGATGGTGAGGAAGTGATCCTGGTCGACGAGACCACCGAGGAGCGAGGCGCCCGTTTCGAGCAGGACGCCCTTCCCTACCTCGACCAGCTGTATGCGGCGGCCCTGCGCATGACCCGTAATCCCGCCGACGCGGAGGATCTCGTGCAGGAGACCTTCGTCAAGGCGTTCGCGGCCTTCCACCAGTTTCAGGCGGGCACGAATCTCAAGGCCTGGCTCTACCGGATTCTGACGAACACGTTCATCAACACGTACCGCAAGCGGCAGCGCCAGCCGTTGCAGAGCCCTACCGAGCAGGTGGAGGACTGGCAGCTCGCCGAGGCGGGGTCGCATACGTCCAGTGGGCTCAAGAGCGCGGAGACCGAGGCGTTGGAACACCTGCCGGACAGTGATATCAAGGACGCCCTGCAGGCCCTGCCCGAGGACTTCCGCATGGCGGTGTACCTCGCCGACGTCGAGGGCTTCGCCTACAAGGAGATCGCGGAGATCATGGGTACGCCGATTGGGACCGTGATGTCCCGGTTGCACCGCGGTCGCCGGGGTCTGCGGAAGTCCTTGGAAAAGTACGCCTTGGACCGTGGGCTCGTGGCGGCCGGTTCCGCCGACGGCGAGGGCGGTGCGTCGTGAGCTGCGGCGGTCCACACGAGATCGATTGCCGGAAAGTGCTCGACGCGGTTTTTCTGTATCTCGATGGTGAGTGTGAGGGCGGGCAGCAGAATCTGATTCGGGCCCACCTTGACGAATGCTCCCTCTGCCTGCGCGAGTTCGGGGTGGAGCACGAGGTGAAGATGCTCGTCGCCCGTAAGTGCGGCGGGGAGCGGGCGCCTGAGTCGCTGCGGGCGAGCCTGCTCGCCTGGCTGCGGGCCGCCCGGGTGGAGATCGAGGCCGCCGAGTACCGGCCGGAGTAGCTGGGGCCCGCCGGAGTAGCTGGGGCCGGGCGGAGTAGCTGGGGCCGGGCGGAGTATCGGGCAGCCCGGGGGCGGGCCGTGGCTGCCACGGCCCGCCGGGTGGCTCAGGTGTTCGGGCGCTTGCCGTGGTTGGCCTTGTTCTTCGCCCGTGCGCGCCGCTTGCGCTTCTTCTTCGCCATCAGGAATCTCCCTCCGTTCTGCTTCGACGTGCAGTCATCGTGCTAGTCCGCACCGACGGGAGGTGACCGGCGGGTCCGTCGAGGCCGTCGTCCTCGTCGGCGTCGCCGAACCCATCCGGTGAGCCATCGCCGAGGTTCCCCTGGGCCGGAGACTGCACCGCCCTGGCGTGGCGGCGGGCCTGCAACGTGCGCCACGCCCGCACGGGGGCCAGCGCTCCGAACAGTCCCAGCGCCGCGGCGATCGCCACGTCGCCGACGCTGACGACCGCGGGCGTCCAGGGCAGGGGCAGCGGGATGATGTCACCGAGCAGGCGCAGGACCATACCATCCCCGGCCGGCGCGTGAAATGCCGAGGTCAAGATGTCGGAAATCGGTACACCGGCGCGGTCGGCCCCCCACCGCGACACAGGCATCTGGCCGCCGTTCGCGGTGATGACGGCGGCGTTGGAGATGAGACCGGTGACCAGGAGACCGAGTCCGGGCAGGCGGTTGTTCGCGCTGGCGAACAGGGCTGTGACCACGGCGGCCGCGATCCACGCCGGGCTGTGCAGGGCGGGCACGAGTCGGCCGATCGCGAGCACCAGGACCGCCGCGGCGAGCAGCCATGGTCGGGAGACATCGATGCGGGCGAGGGCGCCGAGAGTTCCGCCGCGGGCGAGGCCGACGCCCAGAGCGCATAGCAGGGTCAGCACCAGAAGTACGAGCACATGCGTAGTGTGCGGTGTTATGAGCGACAGTCCCAGCACCGGGCGGTCGCGTCGCCCCAGCGTGCCGGCCCGGATACATCCGGGGCCCAGGGACGTTGGTCGGACAGCCTCGGCGCACTACGCTCTTGCCAGATTCACCGCCGCTGAAGGGAGCCTGATGGCCGAGGAAGTCCGCGCTGAGATGGTGGCCAACGTCTGGAAGGTCGTCGTCGGTGTGGGAGACCCGGTGAGCGCCGGTGACGCCCTGGTGATCCTCGACTCGATGAAGATGGAGATCCCCGTGATCAGCGAGGACGGCGGGACGGTCGCCCGGATCGCGGTGCAGGAGGGCGACGTCGTCCAGGACGGTGACCTGATCGCCGTGGTCGAGCCGCTCCCCGCCGCCTGATCATCCTTGTTCGGCGGGGTAGCGGCTGAGAGATCCGATGCCTCGGGCAATGTCCTAAGCTGCCCATTATGGACGCCGCGTTTTGTGATCGTTGCGGTCAGTTGGCTAGTGTGGGCAGCCACGAGGCCTGCCGGCGGGCCCGCGAGCTGGAGCCACCCCGCTACTGTCGAGCCTGCCGGCGGCGGATGGTCGTCCAGGTCACCCCGGTGGGTTGGTCGGCCCGGTGCGCGGAGCATGGGCTGCTCTCGGTCTGAGCTCGCCGACCCCGCCGGGCGTGGGCGAGGAGGAGGGTGACGTCGTCGTCGTAGCCGTCGTTGCGGTTGAGGAGGGTCAGTAGCCGGTCCGCGGTGGTGGGCAGGTCGGCTGTTTCGGTGAGGATGCGCAGCAGGCGTCGGCAGCCCTCGCCGATGTCGACGGTGGGGGATTCGAC
>NZ_CDXDOS010000036.1:0-21068 GCF_978021245.1 Frankia sp. CoBUL1 | reverse complement strand
CCGACTACAAACTCAAGATGCCACGCCGTTCCTACTTTGACGTCGTCCCTGGGGTCACGGGGTTCATCGAGAGCCCCCGTTTCTATCCGTATCTGTCCGGCCGGAGGAACCTGGAGCTGCTGGCCGGACTCGACGGCGGTGACGCCGACAGCCGGATCGACGGGGTCCTCGACCTGGTGGATCTTGCCGACCGGGCCGGGGACAAGGTCGGCGGCTACTCGTTCGGGATGCGTCAACGGCTCGGGTGGCCGCCTCGCTGCTGCGCGACCCGCGGCTGCTGGTGCTGGTGCTGGACGAGCCGGCCAACGGCCTGGACCCTGCCGGTATCCGCGACATGCGGGCCCTGGTCAAACGGCTCGCCGCGGGTGGGCTGACCGTGCTGCTCAGCAGCCACAACATGAACGAGGTCGAGGAGATCTGCGACAACGTCACGATCATGCGTACCGGCCGGGTGGTCTACCACGGCTCGATCGGCCAGCTGCGTGCCCAGGCGCCGGACCCGTCCCACCGGCTGGCGACCAGCGACGACGACCGGGCGCTGGAGCTGGCCGCCGACCATCCCGGCGTAGCCGTGTCGACTCATCCGGACGGCGGGCTGGCGCTGACCGCCCAGCCCGTGGCCGCGGACGCCTACATCATCGCCCTCGGCCGGGACGGTGTGGCCGTACGGACCCTCGGACTGGAGATCGCGCCACTGGAGTCGCTGTTCTTCATGTTCACCGAACCCGACCGGACCGCCGCCGCCGACCTGCCAACCCAGCAGCACGCCCGCCTCGGAGCGACCCGGTGACCACGACAAGCACAGCCTCCGCGACGACCACCACGCCCCCCGGCGACGGTCGGGGCACGTCCGGCCGGCCGCGGCCGGGTGACGAGCGCCTACCGGTGGGAGGTCACCAAGCTTGCCGCCCAGGCCCGCACCCGCGCGACGCTCGCCGTCTGCCTGCTCGCCCCGTTCGTGTTCGTCGTGCTGCTCGACCGCCAGGACCGTGTCCCGAAGGACACCCTGTACGGCCGGTGGTTACACGCCAGCGGCTTCGCGACCCCGCTGCTCATCCTCGGCTTCGCCGCCCAATGGGTGTTCCCGCTGCTGACCAGCCTGGTGGCCGGGGACATCTTCGCCAGCGAGGACCAGCACGGCACCTGGAAGACGATCCTGACCCGCTCGCACAGCCGCACCCAGATCTTCTGGGCCAAGACGTTGGCCGCGGCGACGTTCGCGGTCCTTGTCCTCGCCGTTCTGGCGGCCAGCTGCCTGGCCGCCGGCGTCCTGCTCGTCGGTCACCAGCCGCTGGAAAGCCTCTCGGGCACCCTGCTGCCGCCCGGCCGGACCGCCGGGCTGGTGCTGGCCGCGTGGGCGACCGTGCTGCTGCCGCTGCTCGGCTTCACCGCCCTCGGGATCATGCTGTCGGTGCTCACCCGCAGCAGCCCCGCCGGGATCGTCGGCCCGATCATCCTCGGGCTGCTCATGCAGCTCTACTCGTTCCTCAACGGCGCCGACGCGATCCGCCACCTGCTGCTGGTCACCCCGTTCGACGCCTGGCACGGCCTGCTGGCGGCGCACCCGTACTACGGGCCCCTGGGTCAGGGTGCGCTGGTCAGCGTCGGCTACATCGCGATCTGCCTGGCGGTCGCCTACACGGCGCTGCGTCGGCGCGACATCACCGGAGGCTGACCCCGATGCGACGACCTGCCCTCGTCCGACCTGCCCTCGTCCGACTGGCCCGGGCGACGTCCGCCGTCAGCGCCGCGACCGCCCTGGCCGGTTGTGCCACGGACGTCACCCGGCCCCGCGTCGAAAACTCCTTCGGTCCCGTCTTCGCCAACCTCTACACCCACCAGCAGGCCCTGCTCGGTCACCCCGGCCTTACCCCGGCCGCCGTCGCAGCCAAGGCCAGTTGCGACAAAGGCGGCCCCCAGGTACCGGACCGGGGCGCCGGCAGCGACTGGATCTGCCAGCTCCGCTGGACCGACAGCGCCGGAAAGCCCCAGAACGGCAAGTTCGAGCTCCAGGTCCGCTCCAACGGCTGTTACCAGGCCGGCGGCCCATCCAAGCTTGTCGGTCCGCTGACCATAAAGGCCACCACGGGCACCTATGTGATCAACCCGGTGTTCGAGTTCGACGGCTGCTTCGACACCACCTGAATCGCGGGGCGTGGGGAGGCACGGCCGGCACGGCCATCCCGGTGAGCGGGGCCGGCCGGCCCCGCGTCCCGCCCTCGGGCGCGAACCGATCAACCAGGAAAATAACCCTTGGACGTAACCTATGATATTCATGAAACTACTAGATAGGACTACTGGCGAGGTCAGGCGTGGCCCTGGGCCAACAGCATTGCGTTTAACCACCCGATTTCTATCTCCCAGCCACCCCTAGGAGTGGTGCAACCACCCTTCGCTGGCTGCAAAGTTGTGACCCACTTCACGCAACGATGCAGCGGAGGGCCGATGGGAATCCTGGTCAATATCGACAACGGTGGCACGTTCACCGATGTGTGCGTGACGGACGGTGAACGCATCGTGCATGCGAAGACGCCGACGACCCCGCACGATTTAACGCAGTGTTTCGTCGACGGGCTGCGGACAGTGTCCGACCGGCTGTATGGCGAGGAGGACACCGCTCGTCTGTTGCGCGAGACGGAGTACCTGCGCTATTCGACGACGTCGGGTACGAACGCCGTGGTCGAGCGGAAGGGCGCACCGGTCGCCCTGCTGGTCGACAGCGGTGCGGAGGAGGACGTCTACGGCATTGCGAACCTGGTCGACGCCTCGCTGTGGCAGGCGTTGGTGCCGCATTCTCCGGTCGGGATCGCGGTGGGCGCCGACGGGTCGGTGGGCCTGGCGGAGTTCACGACGGCAATCAACGAACTGTTGGCGACGAGCACCTCGCGGATCGTGATCGCGCTGCGGAGCGCGGCGGCGGAGCGGGTGATCAAGAATCTGTTGTTGGAGCGGTACCCGCGGCATCTGCTGGGCGCGGTTCCGTTCACCCTGTCGCATGAGCTTGTGCACGACGTCGACGACGCGCGGCGGGTGCTGACCGCGGTTCTGAACTCCTACCTGCACCCGGGGATGGAGCACTTCCTCTACGGCGCGGAGAAGGCGTGCCGGGAGAACGGGCTGGCTCGCCCGCTGCTGATCTTCCGGAATGACGGGGACTCGGCCCGGGTGGCCAAGACCACGGCGTTGAAGACGTGGGGTTCCGGGCCGCGGGGTGGGCTGGAGGGCAGCGTCGCCTACGCCTCGCTCTACGGCGCGGACGTGCTGGTCGGGGTGGACGTGGGTGGCACCACGACCGACGTGTCGGTCGTGGTGGACAAGGCCCTGACGGTGCACGCGCACGGCCGGGTCGATTCGGCGCAGACCTCGCTGCCGATTCCGGACCTGAGCAGTGTCGGGCTGGGTGGCAGTTCGGTGGTCCAGGTCGTCGACGGTCAGATTCAGATCGGTCCGCGCAGTGTGGGTGCCGCGCCCGGCCCGGCGTCTTTCGGCCGTGGTGGCACCGATGCGACGGTGACCGATGCCCTGCTGCTTGCCGGGGTGTTGGACCCGGACAACTATCTGGGTGGGGATCTGAAGTTGGACCCGGCCCGGGCGGAGCGGGCGTTGCTGACCCATGTCGGGGAGCCGCTGTCGTTGTCGGCGCAGGCCGCGGCACTCGCGGTGTTGCGGGTGTTCGAGGAGCAGGCGGGGGCCGCGGTCAAGGAGATGATCTCCGCGGCGGGTCGTGAGCCGGGTGAGGCCACGCTGCTGGCCTTCGGTGGCGCCGGTCCGGTGCTTGCCTCGGGGATCGCGCGGGCGGCAGGGATCGCGCGGGTGATCGTGCCGCATCTGTCGGCGGTGTTCAGCGTGTTCGGTATCGGTTTCAGCGGGTTGGCGCACGAGTACAGCGTGCCGATGCCGGGCGTCGACGTCGAGGTGAAGGCGGCCCGCGACGATCTGCTGGCCCGCGCGCGGCGTGACATGTTCGGTGAAGGCGTGTCCATCGACGAATGCACTGTCGAGACCCGCGGCCGATTCATCGTCGACGGCGTTTTGCGGGACGAGACGTGGACCGACGGGTCGTCTCCCGGGCAGGCCGATCAGCTGGTGGTGCGGGCCTGGTATCCGCTGCCGACCTTCGAGCTCGTGGCCGATGAACACAGCACGGTCCAGCCGGCGGCCGCGGACGGATCGCGTCGTATCCATTTCGCTGACGGTAACGAGCAGGAGATTGCGGTCTACCGTCCGGAGAACCTGGGGCCGGGGCAGGGGGCCGCGGGGCCGGCGCTGGTCGCGGGTGACTATCTGACCTGTCTGATCGAGCCCGGGTGGGGGTTCCGGGTGAGCAGCAACTCTGACCTGATCCTGGAGGCCCAGCAGTGAGCGAGCAGCAGTCCACCGTGAACATCACCGAGTATCTCGCGATTAATCTAGCGACCGAGCGATGGACCTGCCGGGTGTGCGGGCAGGACATCGCGAACGCCCGCGAGAACTACAAGACCGGGCTGCTGGTCCACAACCGTGACCCGCGGGAGATTCACCGGCCGATCCTGGACGAGAGCTACGAGTTCACCTACGCCCCCGACCCGGCCTGGTGCCGGATCGTCGAGTTCTACTGCCCGGGTTGCGGGACGCAGGTGGAGAACGAGTACCTGCCGCCTGGCCATCCGCTGACGCACGACCTCGAACTCGATATCGACGCGTTGAAGCGTCGCCACCTCAGCGCTGTGGAGGGCTAGGGACATGCGGCAGGTAAGCGTTGACATCGGTGGTACGTTCACCGACTGCTTTCTTGTCTACGACGACGCCTACATCGAGGCGAAGTCGCTGACCACGCATCACAACCTCGCCTCCGGGTTCATGGATGCCCTGGCAAAGGCCAGCGCCCAGGCGGACCTGGATGTGCAGACGGTGCTCTCGACCGTCGACGCGGTGCGTTACGCCACGACCCTCGGGACGAACGCGCTCATCGAACGCAGCGGTCCGGCGGTCGGCATCCTCACCACCGCCGGTTTCGAATCGACCGTGCCGCTGATGCGGGCCCGTGGCTACGGCGACGGGCTGACCGAGGCCCAGCAGTCCGACCTGCCCGCCGCGGACCGGCCGGTGTCGCTGGTGCCGGTGACCCGGATCGCCGGAGTGCAGGAACGCGTCGACTACGGCGGCACGGCGGTGCTGTCCATCGACGAGGACGACGTGCGCCGCCAGGTGCGCAAGCTGGTGGACGAGGGCGCGCAGGCGTTCGTGGTCGCGCTGGTCAACGCGGTGATCAACCCGGCCCACGAGAAGGAAGTCGAGCGGATCATCCTCGACGAGTACCCCACGCACATGCTGGGGTCGATCCCGATCGTGCTGTCGCACCGGGTGACCGGCCGCAAGGGTGAGTACGCCCGGACCATGTCGGCGGTCATCGACGCCTACCTGCACAGCCAGATGTACCACGGGCTGGCGTCGCTGGAGATCGAGCTGCGCCGCAACGGCTACACCAAGCCGATGCTGCTGGTGCACAACACCAGCGGCATGGCCCAGCTGAACTCGACCTCCTCGCTGCAGACCATCCACTCCGGACCGGTCGCCGGGTTGGAGGCCACCAACTACCTGTCGAAGACCTACCACCAGCCCAACGTCATCGCCACCGACATGGGCGGCACCAGCTTCGACATCGGCCTGGTCACCTCCGACGGGGTGAAGTTCTACGACTTCAACCCGGTCATCGACCGCTGGCTCGTCTCCACCCCGATGACCTACCTGCACACCCTCGGCGCCGGCGGTGGCTCCATCGCCCGCTACGACCGCCTGTGGGAGGCCATCGAGGTCGGCCCGGAAAGCGCCGGCTCCGACCCGGGCCCGGCCTGCTACGGCCGGGGTGGGCGGTTCCCGACCACCACGGACGCGAACCTGGTGCTGGGCTACCTCGACGCGGACAACTACGCCGGTGGCACGATCAAGCTCAGCCTGCGCCGGGCGCAGCGGGCCATCGAGGAGCACATCTGCAAGCCCACCGGACTGAGCCTGATCGAGGCGGCGAAGGCGATCAAGCGCAAGGTGGACAGCAACATGGCCAACGCGATCTTCAAGGAGGTCGCGGTTAAGGGCTATAACCCGAAGAACTTCGTCGCGCTTAGCTACGGCGGCGGTGGTCCGCTGCACGCCTGCGGATACGCCAACACGCTGGGCATCCAGAATGTGCTGATCCCGCCGTTCAGCTCGGTGTTCTCCGCGCTGGGCGCCGGCAATATGAACCAGCTGCACATTCACGAGTACTCGATGTACCTGATGGTCTACGACGCCACCACCCGCAAGATGTTGGACGACTTCCAGGTCTTCAACGACACGGTGACGGAACTCGCCGCGAAGGGCCGCGACGACCTCCTCCGCCAGGGCGCCGACCCCGCCAACATCCGCTCGCGGGTGGAGCTGGACATGCGCTACGGCAACCAGCTCGCCCAGATCGGGGTCGTGTTGCCGTTCGACCGGCTCACCTCACACCGCGACGTGATCGAGCTGCTGGACCTGTTCAGCAGCATCTACGCCAAGCGGTACGGCGAAGGCAGCCAGGCACCCGAGGCCGGTGTGCGCATCAACGTCATCCGCGTGGTCAGCTACGTCGAACGCGACAAGTTCGACCTGCAGCCCACCCAGGCCGAGCCGCGCCCCGCGTCGAACCCCGCCCGGTGGCGGGAATGCCACTACCCGGGCATCGACGGCGCGGTCAAGACTGCCGTCTACGACTTCGCCGACCTCGAAGAAGGCCACGTCATCGAGGGCCCCGCCCTGATCGAAACCCCGAGCACGACCTACCTCGCCGAACCCGGATGGCAGCTGACCATCGGCCGTACCGGCTCCGCGGTGCTCGTTCGGACCATCTGAGCGAGACGTGGGAAGCGAGGTTGGTAACCATGCCAGCCACCATGCAGGCACTGGCGTTTCTCGGCATCGGCAAGGCCGGCGTCATCGAGAAGCCCATACCGAAGCCGGGGCCAACTGACGCGATCGTACGGACAACATCGGCGCTTATCTGCACCTCCGATGTGCACACCGTCCGGGGCGCCATGCCCGTTCCCGAAGGCCGCGGTCTCGGGCACGAGGCGGTTGGTGTCGTCCACGACCTGGGCTCCGCGGTCACTGGATTCGAGGCCGGTGAGCGGGTAGCGGTCGGGGCGCTTACGCCGTGCTTTCACTGCGGCCCCTGCCAGCGGGGTTTCAGTACCCAGTGCCAGGGAATGCTCGGTGGGTACAAATTCACCACGCAACGCGATGGCAACATGGCGGAGTACTTTCTCGTCAACAATGCGGCCGCCAACCTCGCTCGCATTCCGGCCGACCTGCCCGACGAGAAAGCCGTCTACGCGACCGACATGCTCTCCACCGGGTTCGGTGGCGCGGAGAACGCGCAGCTGCGGCTCGGTGAGTCCGTCGCGATCTTCGCTCAGGGGCCGGTAGGGTTATCCGCCACCATCGGCTGCCGGCTGCTCGGTGCCGGACTGATCATCGCCGTGGAAGGACGGCCCGAACGGCAGGAGCTGGCACGTCGATTCGGCGCGGACGTGGTCGTCGACCCCGCCGCTGGTGATGTGGTGAACCAGATCCTCGATCTCACCGGCGGCGTCGGCGTGGACGGCGCGATCGAGGCGCTCGGTCATCCGCAGACCTTCGAGGACTGCATCCGGGTGACCAAACCCGGTGGCCGGATTTCGAACATCGGGTATCACGGTGAGAACCCGGCACCGCTGCAGATCCCGTTGGAACCGTTCGGCCTGGGTATGTCGGACAAGAAGATCCTGACGTCGCTCTGCCCAGGCGGAAGCGATCGGCTCGAGCGAATCTTCGCCCTCATGCGTTCCGGCCGGGTGGATCCCACGCCGATGACGACCCATGAGTTCGGGTTCGACGAGGTCGAACGTGCCTTCAGCATGATGGAAACCAAGGAGGACGGCGTCATCAAACCCCTCATCCGTTTCGCATAACCAGTAAAATCAGGAGGGCGTAAAACCAGGAGGGCTGGGCGCTGCCCGGCGGTTCCGCCGCGGCACGCCCGGCCCTCCGCCGCCCGTACCCGCAGCATGCCCGGCAGGCCGCCCGGTAGGCGGGCTGCCCGTTCAGGAGGTTTCATCCCGATGACCACCAGCACCGGTAGCGCCACCGTTTCCAGTCCCCCACAGCCATTACTGAACGAGAGCGAGACCTTACCCGCCTCGTTACCCGCTCCGCCGCCCCTCAGCCCGCTGCGCGGCAACCCGGCCGTGTTCGGCCTCCCCACCGTCATCGCCGGGGCTTTCGGCCTCGGGCTGGTCGACACCGGCTGGCTTCCGCCCGCCGCGGCCGGCGCCGTACTGCCGATCATCCTGACCTCCGCGGCCGTCGGTCTCCTGGTCGCCGCGATCTGGGCGGCGGCGCTCGGGCAGAACCCCCTGGCCAGCCTGTTCGCGGTGTTCTTCGGGTTCTACGGCAGCTACGCCGCGTTTGGCCTCGGCCTCGGCCACAACTGGTACAACATCCCCGCCACCCAGATCACCAGGACCACCGAGCTGTGGCTGATCAGCTGGCTGGTCACCCTCGTCCTGGTCACCGTGGCCACCCTGCGCCTGCCCAGCAGCTTCACCCTGCTGCTCGGGTTCGCGGACGGCGCGCTCCTGCTGCTACTGCTCGGTACCATCAACACCAGCACCGCCCTCACCCACGCTGGCGGCTACCTGGTGTTCGGCTTCACCGCGGTAGCGGCCTACCTCTACCTCGCCGTCATGTCCGCCGAGACCGGTCGGAAGGGTCTGCCGTTCGGCAAGCCGGTCATCTCCGGATAACATACTGCGATCCGATGGCCGTAGCTGGCCGGCTAACGCGTATTGATGGAAAGTTCTTGTACTGAGCCGAACGCGCCGTCAGGCTGATGGAAACTAGCAAAGTCGGCGTCATCAACCCCCTCGTCCGTTTCGCGTGGCCTGTGCCGGGCCTGGGAAGCCGCTCGCCCTCGCCCGCCAGGCACGTCTTACCAGAAGGTGTAGATTCATGAGCCAGCCCGACCACGCTGACGGCAAGTCGCTCGTCGAGAAGTTCCTCGAAGAAAACGTCCTGTTCCTCGGGCCCGACCCCGAGATCATGCAAAGCCACCATCTCGCCCCGGAGTCGCCCCGCGAAACGGAGGCGCTCGCGCGGTTCACCGATCCCGAGCAGATCAACCTGGTGCGGCACAAGCTGCAGACCGCGTGTAACGAGTCCTTCGACATGGTCGAGCAGATGGGCGCGGCGCCGGGCGCGAAGTGGGGCGACCTGATCTCCGGGGTGTGGACGGCCTCGGGTGACCTGGCCCTGTCCAGCATGGGTGGTGTGCTGCTGTTCTCGGTGCTCACGCAGCACCCGGTCAAGTTCATTGTCAAGTACTGGGTGGATGAGCCGACGGTCGGGGTCCGTGAGGGCGACATCTTCATGCACAATGACGCCCGCTACGGCAATGCCCACAACACCGATCAGAGCCTCCTCATCCCGGTCTTCCACGAGGGGCAGCTGATCTGCTTCGCCGGCGCGGTCGTGCATGAGGGTGAGAACGGAGCCACCGAACCCGGCGGTATGCCCTCGGCGGCGGAGTCCCCGTTCGACGAGGGATTGAAGATCCCGCCGCTCAAGGTGGGCGAGAACTACACGTTCCGCCGCGACATCATGACATTCCTGCAGAACTCGGTGCGCGAGCCGAAGCTGCAGCTGGAGGGCATGAAGGCCAAACTGTACGCGGCGATGCGGACAAGGGACCGGATCCACGACACCATCGCCGAGTACGGTGTCGACGCGGTCGTCGCCACGTTGCGGCGCACCCTGACCGACACCGCCGACGAGGTCCGCCGCCGGCTGAGGTCGTGGCCGGAGGGCACCGTGCGGCAGAACGTCTTCCCGGACGGGACGCTGCGGGAGAACTGCCTGGTCAAGATCAGGATGGCGATGACCAAGAAGGACGACGAGCTGATCCTGGATTTCCGTGGCTCGTCACCGGAGTTCCTGAACCGGTCCAACAACACGATCCTTTCGTCGATGAAGGGCATGCTGGCCCAGGAGTTCCTGACGTTCGTGTGGCCGGACCTGCCGCGGAACCAGGCGGTGTTCGAGCCGATGACTGTTCTCACCGACCCAGGGTCGGCGCTGAACTGTTCGCCGGAGGCGCCGAACGCGCAGTGCATGATGACGTTCTTCCCTTCCTTCACGGCGGCTCAGTTGGCGGTGCCGAAATTCCTCTACAGCGCGGGTGAACGTTCTACGGACATCGTTGCCGGCTGGTTCAACATGATCGTCACTTTCATCTACGGTGGCGTCACCCAGCACGGCGAGCTGGTGGGTAACGTGTGTGCCGACCTCAACGGCATGGGCGGGGCCGCGCGGTCCAACCGGGACGGCGAGCACGCGATCGCCCCGATCTTCGCGCCCATGGCCGACATCGGGGAGCAGGAACTCATCGAGGAAGAAGTCCCGATTCTCAAGATCGTGCCGAACAGGGTAATGCGGGACAACCAGGGCTTCGGAAAGTTCCGCGGCGGCCAGGGCTACCAGCAGATCGCCACCGTCAAGGACAGCGCCATGTGGGGCTTCATGGCGTGCAGCATCGGCTCGAAGTTCCCCAGCTCGCACGGCATCTTCGGCGGCTACGGCCCCGGCACCTACCCGCTGTGCAAGATCAAGAATGTCGATATCTTCAAGGTGATGGACAACCAGCGCGAACTGCTGCGCTACACCGTCGAGGAACTGATGAACGAGCGTCCGTTCCCGGACGCGACCTATTCGACGCATCACATGGGCATGCAGTTCGAGCTCGCCGAGCGCGGTGAGCTGTACATGCTCACCCAGGGCACCGGCGGTGGCTACGGGGACGTGCTCGAACGCGATCCCGAGCTGGTGGCTTCCGACTACCGCGACGGCCTGGTGTCCATGGACACCGTCCGCGACATCTACCACGTGGTGCTCAACCCCGACACCGCCGTGGTGGACGCCGAGGGGACCACGGCGGCCCGGGAGGCCGAGCGGGCGGCTCGGCTGCGGCGGGGCAAGCCGTATGCGGAGTTCGTCAAGGAGTGGGAGACCGAGACGCCTCCGGCCGACGTGCCGTTCTTCGGCTCCTGGGGCGACCCGCGGGTGCTGTTCCGCGGCACTCCGCAGGACACCTGCCCCGCGGACGCGATCGTGCCGGTGATGATGCCCGACCCGAAGGACGTGCGGATCGCGCAGCTGGAGGCCAAGCTGGCGGAGCTGCAGGACTGACGGTGCAGGGCTGACGGCGTGGGCCTGATGCTGCGGGACTGATGAGGACGGCGGGAGAACGATGAACGCTGTGGACGACTGGATCCACGCCAGGCGCGACACCCTGACCTGGCTGGACTGCGACCGGTACGTGTGGAGGGTCTTCGCCGGCGCCCCCGAGCGCTGGTATGACGACCTGGCCACGCTGGTCGCGGCGAGTGCACAGGCACACCGGTTACTGCGGTCCGATGTGTACGGTGCCAACGTTTCAGGTCCGTTCTCCCGCCACCTCGTCGGCGATAGCGAGGCCGCTGCCGTCTGTGCGGCGTTGGAGCTGCCGGCGCCGCGCCGCGTGCTGGCCGACACTCTCGACGCGCTGCTGCACCAGTTCGGCGATCGTGTCGACCTGGTGCTGGACTGCCCGTCACCGCGCAGGCTGCTCGCGTCCGGTGCGGAGATCGACTTCGACGCGCTCGACGACGTCGCGACCGGCTTGCTGGAGGTGATCCGCTCGGTGGCGGACCGGCCGGTCCGGGGGCTGCAGATCACCTGTGACACGGCGGGCGGGCCGGATGAGGACGAGACCGACGCCTGGTCCAGTCTGCTGGCCGCGGCCGGGCACTACGGCTGGATCACCGCGGTCCGACTGAACGGCGTGACCGACCCCGACCAGCTCGACCCCAAGCTGCCCGGCGACCTGCTGCTCCTGCCGCACCTGCCAGCCGGCGTCCTGCCCGATGATCGGCGCTACGGCGGGGGACTGCCAGCGGAGGTGTGGAGCGATACGAGCGAGGCCGCCCGGCTGCTCGACGCCGCCGCCAAGCGTGGGTTCCGGTTCGGGGAGATCCCCACCGAGGCCTCCCCGGAAATCGTGCTGACCAGGCTCACCGCCCTGGCCGCGGGCACGCATTGAAGGGATCCGCCGTGGACGACGTGGAGATCGTGGGCTGGGGTCATACCCCGTTTGGCCGTCTGCCCGAGGAGACTCTGGAGTCGCTGATCGTCGCCGCCGCGCGGGAGGCGATCGCGTCGGCGGGTCTGCGCCCGCGGGAGATCGACGAGATTGTTCTCGGTACCTACAACGCGGGGTTGCAGCCGTTGGCGTTTCCTTCCTCGCTGGTGCTGGAGGCCGATGACGATCTGTTGTTCACCCCGGCGACCCGGGTGGAGAACGCGTGTGCGAGCGGGTCGGCGGCGTTGCTGTGCGGGGTGCGGGCGATTCGGTCCGGGCAGGCGCGCCGGGTGCTGGTGGTCGGGGCGGAGAAGATGACCCACGCGCCGGCCGAGGCTGTCGGTGGGGCTTTGCTGGGTGCCGACTATGGGCATGCCGGCGAGTGCTCGCCTGCCGGGTTCGCGCGGTTGTTCGCCGATGTCGCCGAGGCCTACTTCACCAAGTATGGTGATCACAGTGATGCGTTGGCGCGGATCGCGGCGAAGAATCATCGTAACGGGGTGGTGAATCCGTACGCCCATCTGCGTTCCGATCTCGGCTTCGAGTTCTGTGGCACGGTCGGCCCGCGTAATCCGGTGGTCGCGGGCCCGCTGCGGCGTACGGACTGCTGTCCGGTCTCGGATGGTGCCGCCGCGGTGGTGCTGGCCGCGCCGGGTGGTGCGCCGCGTGCCCCGGCGGTGCGGATCCGTGCTCTGGCGCAGGCCAACGATTTCCTGCCGGCCGCGCGGCGTCATCCGCTGGCGTTCGCCGCCGCGCATGGGGCCTGGCAGGCGGCGTTGGGGCAGGCCCGGGCGCGGCTGTCCGACCTGCACCTGCTGGAGCTGCACGACTGTTTCACCATCGCGGAGTTGCTGGAGTACGAGGTCGTCGGGTTGTGCCCGCCGGGCGGCGGGGGGCAGGTCGTCGCCGACAGGGTCGTGGACCGGGACGGCACGCTGCCGGTCAACCCCTCCGGGGGGTTGAAGGCCAAGGGTCATCCGGTTGGTGCCACCGGGGTGTCCCAGCATGTGATGGCGGTCCTGCAGCTCACCGGCAACGCCGGGGCGATGCAGATCCCCGGGGCCACCGTCGCCGGGGTGTTCAACATGGGTGGCCTGGCGGTCGCCAACTATGCGAGTGTCCTGGAGCGTGTGCGATGAGTGATCTCACCGGGAAAAGTGACCTGACCCTGAAGGCGGTGTTCGTCGACGCGTTGGACCGGTTCGGCGCGCGTCCCGCCCTGCACTATCAGGGGCGGACCTACGGGTACGGCGAGATCGTGGCCGCGGCGAACCAGCTCGCGCACCGGCTGCGTGCGGCGGGGGTGGGGCCGGGGGTGTCGGTGGCGTTGATGATGTCCAACCGGCCCGAGTACATCGTCGCGGATCAGGCGATCCTGCGGTGTGGCGCGGTCAAGGTGGCGCTCAACGACATGCTGTCGGCCAGCGAGATCGACTACATTCTGCGGGACAGTGAGGCCCGGGTCGTCCTCGCCGATGCGGGGATGCTCCCGGCGGCGCTGCACTCCGCGCCGCCCCTGTTGGAGACGGTCATCGCCGTCGTCGACCCGAACGACTGCCCGGGCGGGGTGGTGGCGTGGCGCGACGCGCTGGCCGGGCAGCCGACCACCGTGCCGGAGGTCGACCCGACACCCACCGACCCGGGGTTGATCGTCTATACCGGGGGTACGACCGGTCTGCCCAAAGGGGTGATGCACACCCAGCGGAATCTCGCGCTCAATCTGTTCTCGCACGTGATGGAGATGGGGCTGCTCGACGACGAGGTGCTGCTGTTGATGTCGCCGCTGCCGCACAGCGCGGGTTTCCTGCTGCAGGCCGGGATGCTCAAGGGGGCCCGGCACTTCCTGGAGACCAGGTTCGACCCGGAGCTGGTGCTTGAGCGGATCACCGCCGACCGGGTAACCTTCACGTTCATGGTGCCTACCATGATCTACCGGGTGCTTGACCGGGCGGCGGGCCGCGCGTTGGACCTCAGCTCGCTGCGGACCATCCTGTACGGTGCCGCGCCGATCACCCGGGAGCGGCTGGAGCAGGGCCTGGAGGTGCTCGGCCCGGTGTTCATGCAGCTGTACGGGCAGTCGGAGGCGCCGAACTTCATCACCCGTCTTCGCCGTGAGGATCATCGTCTTGATCCTGACGGGGAGCATCGGCTGGCCAGCTGTGGTCAGCCGGTCGTCATGGCCACGGTCAGGGTGGTCGACGAGGCTGGCCGGGAGCTGCCCCGCGGTCAGGTCGGGGAGATCGTCGCCGCCACGCCGTACACGATGGTGGGGTATCGGGGCCGGCCCGAGCAGACCGCCAAGGCGCTGCGGGACGGGTGGTTGCATACTGGGGATATCGGGCGGATGGATGCCGAGGGGTACGTCTATCTGCTGGACCGCAAGAACGATATGATCATCACCGGTGGGATGAACGTGTACAGCACGGAGGTGGAGAACGCGGCGGCGGCCTGTCCTGGGGTTGGGCAGGTCGCGGTCGTCGGGGTGCCGCATCCGGACTGGGGTGAGGCGGTCGTGGCGTTCGTCGTGCCCGACGATACCGGTGCGTTCGACGAGGCCAAGCTGCTGGCGCACTGTCGGGTCGAGCTTGCCCGGTACAAGCAGCCCAAGGCCGTGCGGGTCGTCGAGGCCCTGCCGACCACCGTGTATGGCAAGCTGGACAAGAAGGCGCTGCGGGCCGGCTGGCCCGGTTGGTGACGCCCAAAGTGTTGCGGCCTGGGCGGCCAGTGCGAAAATCAGCCCGAGGGCATGTGAGTATCGTCACGAACGCGTGGCAGGGGAGCCGGGCGGGGAGCCCTCGGAAGCGAGGCGAGCTGGATGGACACCAAGGCACGTCCCACGCTGGCCGTGTCCACGAAGTTTCAGGCACCCACCTATGACACCCAGCTGGTCGGCCGGGACCGGCTTCTCGACGTGTTGCGAGATGGCCGGGCCCGGCGGCTGGCTTTGATCCACGCGCCGGCCGGGTTCGGGAAGACCACGCTGGCGGTGCAGTGGCAGCGGGTGCTGCGCGCCGAGGGGGTGCCGGTGGCGTGGCTGAGCCTTGACCGGGACGACAACGACGCGGTGTGGTTCCTCAGCCATCTCATCGAAGCGGTGCGCCGGGTCGAACCGACCCTGGGCGGTGACCTGGTCGAGGTGCTGGAGGGGCATTCCGACGACGCGCAGCGGTATGTGCTCACCGAGCTGGTCAACCAGCTTGCCGAGCATCGGCGGCCGTTGGCGATCGTGCTCGACGACTGGCATCTCATCGACGCCCCGCAGGCTGTTGCCGCGTTGGAGTTCCTGCTGGAAGCGGGTCCGGCCAACCTGCATCTGATCGTCACCAGCCGGACCCGGTCGCCGGCCGTGGGCCGGTTGAAGGTGCGTAACCAGGTGACGGAGATCGACGCCACGCAGCTGCGGTTCGACCATCGGGAGTCCGCGGCCTTCCTGCTTGAGCTCAACGAGTTGGATCTCGACAGCACGGACGTGCATCGGCTGTGGTCGAGTACCGATGGCTGGGTCGCTGCGTTGCAGCTGGCGACCCTGTCGCTGCGTGACAGCGCCGACCCGTCGGCGTTGATCCGCGGTTTCTCCGGGCGGCATCACTCCCTGGGTGACTATCTCGCCGAGAACGTGTTCGATGCGCTGCCCGCGGATCTGCTCGACTTCCTGCTCACGACTTCCGTCTGTGATCGGCTCTGCGGTGATCTGGCGGCGGCGGTGAGTGGGCAGCGGCGGGGGCAGGCGCTGTTGGAGGAGTTGGAACGGCGGGACTTGTTCCTGCGGCCGCTCGACGACAATCGGGAGTGGTTTCGCTACCACCATCTGTTCGTGGGTTACCTGCGCCGCCGCCTGGAGCGTGATCATGCGGATCGGGTGGTGACCCTGCACCGGACCGCGTCGGTCTGGTTCGCTGATCATGGTCTGCTCGGTGAGGCGGTCACCCATGCCCTGGCCGCCGGTAACGAGGCCGGGGCGGTGGACCTGGTGGAGCGGCAGGCCATGCACCTGGTGGAGCACAGCCGGATGGCTGTCCTGCTCAGCCTGGTCAACAAGCTGCCGTCGGCGCTGCTGCCCGGCCGGCCGCGGCTGCAGATCGCGATCGCCTGGGCCAACTGTCTGCTGCAACGGGCGCAGCCCGCGCAGGTCGCGCTCGACCACGTGCGTGCGGCCCTGGCACCCGACGACACCAGCGACACCGGTAAGGACATCCTCGGCGAGGCCGATGTCGTCCAGGCCTGCATCGACGTCTATGGTGACCGGATCGACCGTGCCGCTGACCTGGTCGCTCCCTACATTGTGAAGAATTCCGGCTACCGGCGGTGGCTGGTCGCGGTGTCGTCCAACATCCGGACCTTCGTCGACATCCACACCTTCGCCTACGACACCGCGCAGGCGCGGCAGCGGTGGGCCAACGCCTTCCACGACACCACCCGCGGGCCTTTCGCCGGCGTGTACGGGCGCTGCTTCGCCGGACTCGCGGCGTTCGCCCAGCTTGACCTGGTGACCGCCGAACGCCTGTACCGGGAAGCCGTGGCCCTCGCCCGTGAAGCCGCCGGGCCGCGCTCGCACGCCGCCCGGCTGGCCGGCGCGCTGCTGGGCCGGCTGTACTACGAGCGGGGCGACATCGACGCCGCCGAGCGGCTGCTGGAGGAGTGCCACGAGCTCGGTGCCGAAAGCGGCGTCGCCGATCTCATGATCGCCACCTACTCCACGCTGGCCCGCATCAAGACCCTGCGCGGTGAGATCGAGGACGTCTGGCACCTGCTCGACGAGGGCAGCGAGGCGGCGAGCCAGCTCGTTCTGCCTCGGTTGTCGGCCGCCGTCGATCACGAACGCCTGCGGCTGCACCTGGCCCGTGGGGACCTCGGGCGCGCCCAGAACGTGCTCGCCCGCCAAGGCGACGACGTCGCCCGCGGCGGCGACGGCATCGCCATGGCCACCCGCCACTACCAGCTCGCGATGCGCGCGCGGGTCATGGCCGCCCAGGCCGACTACGACGGTGCCCTGCGGCTGCTGTCCCAGATGCACCAGGAGAGCAGCTCTGTGGCCTGGCGGTACGCCGAAACGGCCACGCGTATCGACCTCGCGGTGGTGCACTCGCTGACCGGCGACACCGACGCCGCGCTGCGCACCCTCGTGCCCGCCGTCGTCGCCGGGGCCCGCTGCGGTCTGGTGCGCACCGTTACCGACGCCGGCCCGGAACTCCTGAAGATCATTGGCGAGCTGCGGGACGCGAGCCGGTGCCGCCGGTGGCCGGTGGAGTTGCCCACAGTGCCCTCCGACTACCTGTCCAAGCTGCTCGCCACGGCCCACGCGGACGCGGAACGGGCGGCGATCCCCATCATCGATCGCCCGGCCGAGCGGAACCCCGCTCCCGAAGAGCCGCTCAACGCCCGCGAGATCGACATCCTCCGTCTGCTGGACCGCGGACTGTCGAACAAGGAAATCGCGCGTAACCTCGGTCTGACCATCAACACCGTCAAGTGGTACCTCAAGAGCATCTACACCAAGCTCGGGGTCGCTCGGCGCGGGGAATCGGTCTCGGAGGCCCGCCGGCGCCGGATCCTGGCCTGAATGCCCTGGTGGCCCTGAACGCCCTGGTAGCGGGTGCCGATTCCACGACGGGGAGGACAGCGATGCCTGACACCCGGCTCAGCGAGGAGCAGGAAGCCCTGCGCAAGGCCGTGGAGGCGTTCGCCCGCGAGGTGGTCGCCCCCGCGGCGGCGCGGCACGACGAGGAGAAGACGTTCCCGTACGAGGTCGTCGCACAGATGGCCGACATGGGCCTGTTCGGTCTGCCGTTCCCGGCGGAGTACGGTGGGCAGGGCGCCGACTTCTTCGCCCTCTGCCTGGCCATCGAGGAGCTGGCCCGGGTCGACTCAGCGGTGGCGATCACGCTGGAGGCCGGGGTTGGCCTCGGCGCGATGCCGATCTACCGGTTCGGTACGCCGGCGCAGCGGGAGGAGTGGCTGCCGTCGCTCGCCAGCGGGCGGGCGTTGGCCGCGTTCGGGCTGACCGAACCAGACGCGGGCAGCGACGCTGGCGGCACCCGCACCACCGCCCGGCTCGACGGCGGCGACTGGATTATCAACGGCTCGAAGGCCTTCATCACCAACTCGGGTACCGACATCACCCGGCTCGTCACCGTCACCGCTGTCACGGGGCGGACCCCGGCCGGACACAAGGAGATCTCGTCCGTCCTGGTGCCGGTGCCCACTCCCGGCTTCACCGCCGGTCCGGCCTATTCGAAGGTCGGCTGGCATGCCTCCGACACCCATCCGCTGACCTTCGACGACGTGCGGGTGCCCGCGGAGAATCTGCTCGGTGCGCGCGGCCGCGGCTTTGCGAACTTCCTGCAGATCCTGGACGAGGGCCGGATCGCGATTTCCGCGCTGGCCGTCGGGCTGGCGCAGGCCTGCGTGGACGAGAGCGTGAAATACGCGAAGCAGCGGGAGGCATTCGGCGCGCCGATCGGCCGCAACCAGGCAATCGCCTTCAAGATTGCCGAGATGGAGGCGCGGGCGTACGTGGCCCGCGCCGCCTACTACGACGCGGCCTCCCGGATGCTTGCCGGCCTGCCCGTCAGGAAGGAGGCGGCGATGGCGAAGCTGTTCTCCTCGGAGGCGGCGGTGACGAATGCCCGCGAGGCCACGCAGATCCATGGCGGCTACGGGTTCATGAACGAATACCCGGTCGCCCGGCACTGGCGGGACGCCAAGATCCTGGAGATCGGCGAGGGCACCAGCGAGGTCCAGAAGATGCTGATCGCGCGCGAACTGGGTCTGTAGGTCACGAGGCTCGCGAGAACACCGCCGGCATCCCGCGAAAGATCATCAGCGGGTGGCGGTCGGCCCGGGTGCCGGGCGCCGCGCTCCCGCGGCGAGCAGGGCGGCCAGGCCGAGCCGGTGCAGCAGGTCCGCCAGCTGTGGCCGACTCATCGTCACCGCGCTGTAGGGGGTGGAGTTCAACAGGCCGAAGGTGGCGTGGACGGCGGCGCGGGCGGTGCCCTCGGCGAGTTCGGGGCTGCGGGCGCACAGCTGGGCGACCCAGAGCTCGACGTAGCCGCGTTGCAGCCGGCGCACGGTGCGCGCGTCGGCCGGGTTCATACTGGTCAGGTCGCGATCCTGAATGCGGATCAGTTCGGGTGAGTCGAGAGCGAAGGAGACGTGCCAGCGCACGAGCGCGTCCAGCGTGCCGTCCGGACTGGGCGTGCCGTCCGGACTGGGCGCCGCGGCCGCGCAACGGGTGCCCTCGGCGAGCAGGCGTTTACTGATGCCGATCAGCAGTTCGCCGAGGATCGCCTGCTTACTCGGGAAATGCTTGTACAACGCCGGCCCGGAGACGCCCGCGGCCCGGCCAATGTCGTTGATGCTCACCCCGTGGTACCCGCGCTCGGCCATCAACCGGGCCGCGGCGGCGAGGATACGCTCCCGGCGCGATCCTGCTGGCGGCGGTTCTTCGAGGCTGAAGGACACGGTCGGCACATTACCGCCTTCCGGGACAGCCGGTGCCCACCTGGTTAATACTGGCTAACCCAGGTTTTCAGTCGTTCGGCCCGGTGCGCGCCGGTCCACGCGGGGCCGCGGCCCGGCGCTCCACCGGCGCGAACAGGACGATCAACGGTGCCAGGAAGAGCGCGGGCAGGATCACCCACAGCGGTCGCCCGGCCCACCAGGTCGCGGTCGGTTCGTCGGGCATCGGCAGCCCGACCGCCCGCATCGTGACCATCGCGAGTAGCAGGGCCGTCATGTGCCACAGGAACACGGTCATGATCACGGAGTTGCCCGTGACGACCGCCGTCCACGGCCGGCGCCGGGCCAGCATCCGGTTCAGGGCGGGTGCGGCGAGCAGGATCAGACCGAGCTGGAAGACGGCGAGCACGGCGATCGCAGCGGTCGTCGGGAACATGTTGCCGCGCCTGGCTCCCTCGGTGGCGACCATCGATCGCGGATATTCGTCGAGCGTCGTCACCATGGCCAGCCCCGCCAGCCCGCAGAGCGCCGTCAGCAGCGCCCGCCGCGGCCCGCGCAGGACGCCGTCCCGCCAGAAATACCCGAGCTGGTGGGCGAAAACCCAGACGAGACCGGTGTTGACATAGCCGAACACCGTGCTGCCGGTGCCGAACCGCGCCAGGTCGACGAGCGCCACGACCGCGCCCAACAGCAGGATGAACCGGCGGCCGAACCGCCGATGGACCGCCGCGGTCACCGGCACGACCAGGATGACCCCCAGGTACGCCGCGAGAAACCACAGCGGCACCAGCACGGCCCGTCCATAGCGCAGCAGACCCGGGTAGTCGGGGACCGCGAGCAGCAGGACGGCGTCGACCGCCGCCCAGACGACGGCGAACACCGCCATCGGGGGCAGCAGGCGGCGCAGCCGCCCCCGCAGGAAGCGCCGCGCCCGCGGGCCCCAGGGACACGCGGGATCATCGCACGGGGACCCCGTGGCGCGACCGGCCGCGTCCCAGGCCGCCAGGTGGGCGAAGCCGCCGATGACGAAGAACACCGGCATCACCTGGAGCAGCCAGGTCGCGAGCCAGGCGAACGGTATCCGCGCGATCGGATTGGGCATCACGAGAACGCCCCCGCGAAAGTGGTCGATGGACAGGGCCCAGTGCCACAGCACCACGACACAGACGCTCGCCAGGCGCAGGAAGTCGACGTCGCGCGCCCGGGACGGCGGGGTGGAGTCGACGAGCCGGCCCACGGACCGCTCCACGGACCGGCCCATGGAGCGCAGCCCGCCCCACGGTGACCACACACCGCCAGGCTGCCAGACGCGGCGCCCCGGCGATTGCCGGGACGGACCCGGCACCCGAAACTGCCGTGAAACCGCGATGAACCCGGCGGGCCGCACGCTCACCCCATGGCAGCAGACCTTCTCGGGCAGCCGGACCAACGGTCTAGGAGGTCGCCCGCGGGGGTGCCGGCG